>NZ_CAMQRY010000037.1 GCF_947036855.1 uncultured Clostridium sp. | reverse complement strand
TCTAAATATCTAAGGCTAACAAAAGAACCCATACTATGTGCAAAAAGTATAAGTTCTAAACCTTCATTATCATTTTTAGCATTAACTATTAGTTCATCTAAATTTGATGCAAGAACCTCAAACCCTTCATCATCAGCTATATAACCTCGCCCTTCATCACTGTCAGTAAGACCATGTCCTCTATGATCATGAGTATAAACTAAATATCCATTATCATTAAGTTTTTTTGCAAAATAATCATACCTTAGTGCATCCTCAGCCATTCCATGTGCTATATAAACTATAGCTCTTGGAGTTTTGTCTGTAAGCCATTTATAACAATTTATTATCTTACCCTCTTTATCAATAAATTTAAAGTTCTCTCTCATTAACACTCTCTCCCATTTAATTATTATTTTACTTTTAATGTAACCCTAGTTTAAATGAGTGTCAATAGAGTTTACTTTTTATTTGATTTTAAGTAACCTTCTATCTTTATAGACCAGAACTTACCTTTCTTTTCATCTAAAGAATTAATAATTTCTAGAAAATCTTTTAAAGCACCTTTCTTGTCCATGCCTTTCATAAGATGTCTTGGGTATGGAACTTTTTTACTGTAATTATTTTTAGGGTCTATAATCATAACTTTACATATCTTAGTATCATAGAATATATCCTTACATCTTATATCTAGCCTTTTAAATTTAAGTTTTTCAAATTCTAAAACCATCTTATATAATTCTTTTGCTAAAGTTTCATCCATTTTATTATTTTTAAGATATTTATCAAGTCTTTCTCCAGCTACATAGTCCCTAACTATGTAATTATCTCCTACTTCTGATATTCTTGGAAAGAATTTAGACCCATTTACTTTCTTAAGTATATATGACTCATCTAGCCAAGCTTCATGTCTTCTAAAGAATTTTATTGTATTTCCATCTTCAAAAAGAAATACTACACCATTATGCCCTTCACCAAGTTTTGTTGCATTTTTTAGAGCTTCTTCAATTTTTTTTGGGACTTCCTTTGAACTATAATCAAAATTTTTGCTCATATCTCCCTCTCATATAATATTGCTTTATTAATTATATGAATATATGACTTAAAGTGTTCTATCTATATCAATATAAATCTACAAAAAAAAGCTAAAGAAACACATTTTAAATGCATTCCTTTAGCCTCTTATTTTTCATCTTCAATATATAATGATGTATATATATTTTTATAAGCTTTAACTTTATTTAAATACTTATCAGTTTCTTTAAATGGAATATAAGATAAATTATCTCCATCATTTGAATACCTACTATCAACAAGCCATTTTTGAACATTTCCACGACCTGCATTATAAGCTGCTATAACTAAATCTTCATCACTAAATTCTGTCATAAGATTATCAAGATACCAACATCCAAACATAATTGAAGTTTCTGGTTCTTTAAGCATACTTATATTAAAATTTTCTACCCCTATTTGTTCCGCAATCCAAGTTCCTGTATTCCCAGTTATTTGCATAAGTCCTCTAGCATCTTTTTTAGACTCTGCATTTTCATTAAAATTACTTTCAGCTTTCATAACTGACAATACAAGCATTGGATCAACATTATATTCTTGACTATACTTTATGACATAATCACTATACATTACAGGAAATAGTGACTGCTTTAATACAATCTTTCCACCAAAAAATATTAAGGTGAAAAAAGCTACAACCATTAAAATTTTAATCGCTTTCTTCATCTAAGCCCCCTACTTTTTCTTATATAAATTTAAAAATTCAACTAAATCATCAACTTGTTCTTTAGTCTTTATAAGATTACCATTATTATCAATAATAAGATTAGCAAATTGTTTTTTCTTCTCTATTCCCCACTGTGAATTAATTCTATTAACAGCTTCACTTTGAGTAAGTCTATCTCTTTGTTTCATCCTATTAATTTGAGTTGTTTCTTTAACATAAACTAAAATCATCATATCTAGTTCATCTGTATATCCATTTTCAATAAGAGTTGCACCATCTATTATAATAAGTTTTTCCTTATTTTTTTTCTGAATTGCTATTTCATTTTCAATAGCCTCTTTAATTGGTGGCATTATTATGCTCTCATACTTAATTCTCTCCTTTGGAAATCTAAAAATATGATTTCCAAATTCTTTTCTTCTAAATTCTCCACGCCAATCAAAAAAGTGTTCTCCAAAATGTAGTTTCACTTCAAGTAAAATATTTTTATCGCTTAAAACATCCCTAGCTATAATATCGGCATCTATAACCTTGAATCCTTCTTGCTTAAGCATTAAAGATATAGTACTTTTCCCCGAACAAATCCCACCAGTAAGCCCTATCTTTATCACTTTATCTCACCCTTTCTATTTTGCATCATACCATGTCTTACCTATATTCATATCAACATCAAGTGGCACACTAAGTTTTAGCACACCCTCCATCTGTGTTTTAACTATCTCTTTAACTACTTCAAGCTCATCATCATAAACATTTATAATAAGTTCATCATGAACCTGTAATATAAGCTTACTCTTAAGTTTTTTCTCTTTAAGCTTATTAAATACATTAACCATAGCAATCTTTATAATATCTGCTGCTGTTCCTTGTATAGGAGCATTCATAGCAAGTCTTTCTCCCATGGCCTTAACCATCTTGTTAGATGCAAGTATTTCTGGAATAAATCTTCTTCTATTTAGCATAGTTGTTACATATCCCTGTGTTTTTGCCTCTTCTAAAACTGATTCAATAAACACTTTTATATTTGGGTATCTATCAAAGTAAATATCCATATACTCTTTTGCATCTTCAATTTTAATTTTTAAATCCTTAGCAAGACTAAATTCACTCATACCATAAACTATTCCAAAGTTTACTGCCTTAGCTCTACTTCTCATAGTTTTTGTAACTTCATCTATTGCTACATTAAAAACTTCTGAAGCTGTTTTTGTATGGATATCTGAATGATGATTAAATGCATCAATCATATTCTCATCTTCTGACATATGAGCAAGAATTCTAAGCTCTACCTGTGAATAATCGGCAGATAATAAACATTGTCCTTCTCCTCTTGTTGTAAATACTTTTCGTATCTCTCTTCCCATTTCAGTTCTAACTGGAATATTTTGAAGATTTGGCTCTGTTGAAGAAAGTCTACCAGTTGTTGTTATAGTTTGGTTAAAGCTTGAATGAATTGCACCATCCTTATCTATAACAGATTTAAGCCCCTCAACATATGTTGAATATAACTTAGCAAGTTGTCTATAATAAACAACCTTTTCTATAATGGGATGCTTATCACTAAGCTTTTCTAATACTTCTGCATTAGTTGAATATCCTGTTTTAGTTTTCTTTATAACAGGTAAATCTAATTTTTCAAATAAAATTTTAGCAAGTTGTTTTGGTGAGTTAATATTAAACTCTTCCTCTGAAAATGCATATATTTCTTTTTGAGTTGTATCAAGCTCTTTTCTAAACCTAATTGAAAGTTCATCAAGCTTATCTTTATCAACCGAAAATCCAATTTCCTCCATAGCTGCTAAGACTTTAGTAAGTGGAAGTTCTATATCATATAATAGTTCATCCATTGAAACTTCTGATATTCGTTTTTTAAGTTCTACTGTTAATTCAGCTATAAAGCTTGCTTCAACTTCGTCTAAACTTTCTGCTTCATAAGTTGGGAATTTAGAAAGATAATTACTAACAAGATCCATTACTGGATATTTTCCTTTTGAAGAATCTAATAAATAAGCTGCAAGTTTTACATCAAAATCAAGATTTTTAACTTCTATATCATATCTTGATAAAACCCTCATAGCAATCTTAGCTTCATATATAGATTTTTTAATATTCTCATCCTCAAAAATCTCTTTAATTATAGCTTTTGAATCATCACTATCAAGTAAGTTATTTTCCATAAGAAGAACATAATTTTTACTGTTACTATTTATAAATATTTTATCAAACTCAATTGTAGAATATAATTCATCATTTTTTGTGCTAAATTTTATAAATATCTCATTTCCTAGCTCTGACTTTAGCTCTTTTAACTCATCAAGGTTAGATATTTCTTTAGTATTTGTTTCAATCTTTGCTTCTACAATATCTTCAAGCTTTAAGCCTGAAAACTTAGCAAGTTTATCTTCTGGAACTTTCATTTCAAGTTTTGTATAATACTGTCTAAGTCCACTCATATCAAATTCTTCTGTAGACCTAATCTCTTCTAAATCAAATTCCATAGGTACATATACATTTATAGTCGCAAGTCTTTTTGAAAATATCGCTTGCTCTGCATATTCTGTAAGATTCTCTTTAAGTTTTTTACCACTTAAATTCTCAATATTCATAAGAACATTTTCCATACTTCCGTATTCTATAATAAGCTTATAGGCTGTTTTCTCACCAATACCTGGAACTCCTGGTATATTATCAGATTTATCACCCATAAGACCTTTAACATCTATAAATTGAGTAGGTGTAACACCATAATCCTCCATCATTCTTTCTCTATCATAACAATCAACTTCTGAAACTCCAGTTTTAGTAATACAAACATTTGTATTATCTGTAGCAAGTTGAAGAGCATCTCTATCTCCTGTCATTATGAAAACTTCCATTCCCTCTTCCTCTGCATATTTTGCAAGAGAACCTATAATATCATCAGCTTCAAAGCCATCTATTTCATACATAGTAACTGATAACATTTTAAGTAGTTCCTTAACTAAAGGAAACTGCTGTGCAAGTTCTGAAGGCATTTTATTTCTTCCTGCCTTATAATCTTTAAACTCTAAATGTCTAAAAGTTGGTGCTTTTCTATCAAATGTGCAAACTATATGATCTGGTGCTATATCATTTTTCATTTTAAATAGCATATTTGAAAAACCAAGTATAGCATTTGTACAAACTCCATTTTTATTACTTAAAGGTGGTATTCCAAAAAACGCTCTGTTGAGTAAACTATTTCCATCTAGTATTAGTAATCTTTCCATTTTAACTCCTCCATCTTATATCTCAATTAAATATTCTTGCCATTTTATTATCTTAATATGACGCTATTTATGAAATACTTCACTCTATTTTATTATGTTAATCGAGTATCATTTAGAAAATACTTAAATCCATTTCTTCTGATAAATCTCTCAATATATTCTTTCCACCAATACTATTCCCCTTATTATCTAGTGCTGGTCCATAAACTCCAATTCCCATTCTTCTTGGAACTGATGCCATAATTCCTCCACCAACTCCACTTTTAGCTGGTATTCCTATATGTACTGCAAACTGTCCTGAATCATCATACATTCCACAAGTAACCATTATAGTTTTTATAATTCTACAAATATCTCTTGATATGATTCTTTCTCCACTCCAAGGTAAAACACCTTCATTAGAAAGCATTGCTCCAAACTTCGCTAAATCTTCTGTTGTAACTTCCATTGAACATTGTTTAAAGTATACTTCTAATACCTCATCAATATTACCCTCTAAGAAATTACTGCTTTTAAGGAAATATGCTAGTGCTCTATTTCTATCTCCAGTTTCAAGTTCTGATTTATAAACTTCTTCATTTATAGTTATATCATCATTTCCCATAACTCTTTTTGTAAATTCTAAAAGTCTTTCTATCTTTTCCTCTTTATTCTCTCCTGAAATTAAAGAAGTTGTAACTATAGCTCCTGAATTAACCATAGGATTATAAGGTCTATCCTTATGTCTAATCTCAAGATTAACAATACTATTAAAACTATCACCTGTTGGTTCAACCCCAACCTTTTTAAAAACATAATCCTTTCCATTATCAAGAATGGCAAGCATTAAAGATATAACTTTTGATATACTCTGTATTGTGAATTTTTTATCCCACATTCCAGCTTTATATACTTCTCCATTTAATGTAACAATACATATTCCTAAATCATTTTTATCAGCTTTTGCTAGTTCAGGTATGTATGATGCTACCTCACCTTCTTTAACCGCTTCTCTATGTTTTTCTAAAAAATTTTCCAATAAATTATTCAAATTTTATCACCCTTCTCCCTACTGTAAACTTTTCAAGTAAAAGTCCGAAGTTATTCTATTTTACAATATCTTTATTATAAACTTAAATTTGATTATTATCTACTATTTAGGTTTCACATATGGCACATCTATCATATTTTAAATTATAACAATAACTTGGAGTAACAAATGAAACTTACAAATGAATTTATAGAAGAACTAAATAACTATCCATTAAAAAAGCTTAAGAAAAAATTCAAATTCCTTGGTGAGGGAATTGCTAGAAAAGTTTATGCACTTGATGATACATTTGTTGTAAAAGTAGCTAAAAATGATGATGGCTATCATCAAAACTTTGTAGAACGATATATATATGGTAACTGTCCACCAGACCTCAAAAGATACTTATGCCCTATTTATTACTCAAATGATAAGATAATAATAATGGCAAAGGCACAGCCTTATAATAAAATAACTGGTAAACATTCTTATATAAATCCAAATGAATTTAGGGATGAGCCAACTGTTAAAAATGATTTAAACCTTCTAATTTCAAAATATCACCTCTATGTAGATGATATTTATGCTGCAAGGTCTTGGGGACTTATTGATGGAAAATATTATCTTATAGATTTTGGCTGTACATCTGATCTTGGTGATATGTTTTATGATGGAATAAAATCTATATACTATATGAATAAAAATTCTACTAACGCTTTTAAAAATCTTCACTAGAATATTTAAACATATATTTGTTATTATGTTCATAATTTATTATAATAAATATAAAGTTTAGCTTAGACTATCTTTTGTGAATCTAAGCTAGGCTTATATTTATATAATAGTATATTTTATTTATTCATTCATTCTTACTAAAGATTGTATAGTAAGATTTACTTTAAATATAATTTCAAATAATTAAAAGAAAGGCGTGTTACTAAATGATTAAAGATTTAGATTTATTATTAAACAAATATGCAAAACTTGCCGTTCAGATAGGTGTTAACATACAAAAAGATCAAATTCTTGTTATAAAATCACCAATTGAATGTGCACAGTTTACAAGAAAATTAGTTGAAGAGGCTTATAAAGCTGGAGCTTTAGAAGTTGTTGTTCACTGGAGTGATGAAATCACAGGAAAGCTTAAATTTGACTATGCTCCAATGGAAGTATTTGAAGAAATGCCTAAGTGGATGATAGATTCAAACCTTAGCTATGCTAAAAAAGGAGCTGCATTCTTAAGCATTTCAGCATCAGATCCTGAACTTCTTAAAAATGTTGATCCAAAGAAAATATCAACTTTCAGAAAAACTGCAAGTCTTGCTTCAAGAGAATTTAGTGAAAGACTTATGTCAAATGAAAACTCTTGGTCAATAGTTTCTATTCCTACTAATGCTTGGGCTAAAAAAGTATTCCCAAAGGTTAGCACAGAAGAGGCTGTTGATAAATTATGGGAGCAAATTTTCAATATTGTTAGAGTTTATGCAGAAGATCCTGTTGCTGCTTGGACAGCACATAAGAATAACTTAAAAGAAAAAATGGACTTCTTAAATAAAAAGAGAATTAAATCTCTTCACTATACAAATAGTCTTGGAACAGACCTTGTTTTAGAACTACCTGAAAAGCATTTATGGCTTGGTGGAGCTGAAGATAACAAAGCTGGTATAGAATTTATAGCTAATATGCCAACTGAGGAAATTTTCTCACTTCCAGTTAAAACTGGTATCAATGGTATTGTTTATAGTTCAAAACCTCTTAACTATGCTGGTAATCTTATAGATAACTTCTCACTTACATTTAAAGATGGTAAAGTTATAGATTTCACTGCTAAGGAAGGCTTTGAAACACTTCAAAACCTTTTAGATACTGATGAAGGTGCTAGATATATAGGAGAAGTTGCACTTGTTCCTTATGACTCACCAATATCAAACTCTGGTGTTATATTCTTTAACACTTTATATGACGAGAATGCTTCTTGCCACTTAGCTTTCGGTAAAGCATACTCAGTATGTATCGAAAATGGAGAAAATATGACAAGAGAAGAACTTGCAAAAGAAGGTGCAAATGATTCATTAACTCATGTTGACTTTATGATAGGAACTAAAGATTTATCAATAGTTGCTACACTTAAAGATAACTCAGAGTTCAAAGTATTTGAAAATGGAAACTGGGCTTTCTAATTTAATATAGAAAAATAGCAATGTATGGATTAACTCCTACATTGCTATTTTTTAATTAAACTTATCTATAAGCGATTTAAATAATTCAGTGATTGAAGTAAAACTTTCTACTTTTTTATCTTCACCACCATATATATATCCACCTGTTTTAAAACCATCTTCAATTTCTAACTTTAACTCTTTTAAACTTCTCTCAAAAATTTCTGTTTGTTCTTTTATAAAATCTAATTTTTCCTTATCTTTTTTATACGTAATATTAAGCCCATCAATTGCCTTTTTATAAGCCATAACATACTTAACTTTATCATCTAGGTCTATAATTCTTTTACCATACCAAAATAATATATCACTTCTCATCTTTGTATTTAAAACATAATATCCTCTTCTAATATCTCTATTTTCTTTACTGTAATTATCAATTTTTAAAATATAATCAGTTTTTAATCTAAATATTTTATCTCCATCAATATCTATACAAGTTTTTATATTTTCCTCACCAATACAATTTACAACTTTATATACTTCTTCTCTTATAAGATTACATACATATTCATTTTTTTCTTCTATTGTTATCTCTTTTAAAAATATAGAAATCAGTTCCTTTATTTTCTTCTTATCCTCACTTATAATACTATAATTCCCTGAAAAATCTAAATGAATAAATTCGTTTTTTTCAAGCCCTAGCAGTATTTTAGAAAGTTTACTTAAATCTATATACTCCCCAGTATTATTTATAGTTAATTTTAAAAATCCATATATATCTCCAACTCGTGTATTTTCTCTCTCTGAATTCCTGAAAAGATATAGAATCTTTATTATTTTCTTAATTAAATTTCTACCTTCATCAAAAACTTCATCAGCTATATTTATATTTCTATTTTCATCTTCACCTAAAATATTTTCTGCAAACTCAAGATATATATCAATGTTTTCATATACTATATTAGAAATTATATTAAATATATATCTATTAAATTCGTCATTAGTCATACTCCCTTTTTCAAGATCAATATTCTCCCTTATAAACATTCTAGCATTACCTGTATATGTACTTTTTTGCTCTGCTATATTAAAATTTAAAATCCCTTTAAATCTTAATATCTCAATAAGCTGTTTTTTATTATCTAAAAATTCTTCAATTGCAAAATTAATTCTCATAATAGCAAGTGTTGTATCACTCTCATTAAGAGTTGTTTTATTATTTATAAGCTTATAAAAGCTATACCATTTCTCAAATGTTTTTCTATTTAAATCTTCCATATCTCTCTAGTTTCCTCCAAAGTCAGTAAATACACTAGCTTATATACATAATAATATATAAATTATTAAATATTACTTAAGTTATTCGCTATAATCTTCTTTTTACATATAATATATTATACTATAATAGCAATCAAATGCTAATTAATAATGCTAATCAAAGTGAAATAGGTGGTCAAAATGAATAGATTAAACCTTGATGATATTTTATCTATAAAAGAAATAGCATTTATATGTAGATACAAACTAGGCTCTAAACTTTCAGAAGCAACAATAAAACAATATATATATAAGCTTATAAAAAACAATGATATATGTGCTATAGAAAAAGATAATCAATCATTTATAAAACTAGCTGATTTTATGGAGTTTTTATCACATAACTACTCTAAACTCGGCTTTAATTATAATCCAACAATAAAAGAGCTACCTTAATGGTAGCTCTTAACTCTTTTATACTATAATTTAAACTTATTTATTTCTACTTTAAGTTCTTTTGCTATTTTTTCTAAATCCTCTGTCGAACTACTTAAAGTTTCCATAGTAGCACTAACCTCTTCTGTTGAAGCTGTTACTTCTTCTGTGGCTGCTGCAACTTGCTGTGAAATAGATGCAACTTCTCCTAATTCTTCAATTATTGACTCTTTATTTAAATTTATAAACTCAACAAAATTCTTAATTTCAAATGAACTTTTATTAACTTCATCCATATCAACTAAAATTTTATCAAATATCTCCTTAGTCTTATGAACTGCTTCTTCCTGCTCTTTCATAACATTGTTACTTTCATCAATTGCACTTGTTGCCTTACTAGACCTTGTACTTATTTCATCAACAATTCTTTTAATTTCTTCTGTTGATTTTTTTGACTGCTCTGCAAGTTTTCTTATCTCATCAGCTACAACTGCAAATCCTCGACCTGCTTCTCCTGCTCTTGCCGCTTCAATACTTGCATTAAGTGCTAAAAGATTAGTTTGCTCTGTAATTTGAGATATACTATTTGAAATTACATTTATCTTCTTTGTACTATCTGATACATCTAAAACTACACTATGAAACTCAAGTGAATTTGATTTACTTCTCTCATACTTATCTAGAAGGCTATTAATAACATTTTGTCCTTCTTTTTCAATTAGCTTATTAGATATTTCTGATGAATTACACATATTTTCACTAATAAACATAATATCATTAAGTTGCGCTGATAAAGCTTCCATAGATGATACACTCTCATGCACATTAGTAGACTGACTAATTGCACCTTTTGATATAGATTCAATAGCTTTTGCAACATCTAAACTTGAAGCTGTTGTTCCTTCAGCCATCATACTTATATTTTCTGATGATTTTAAAAGAACCTCTGAGTTTTCACTTATACTACTTATTAATGAATGTATTTTATTTATACTTCTATTAAGCTCTTCACCTAAGTTCTCAAACTCATCTCCTGTTTTAATATCTACAACTTCTTTTAAATTTCCATCTGATATGTTTTTAAGTGCTCTTTTTAAAAGCGCAAAACTATTTTCTATATTATTTCCAAGTGAATTTGCTACAAAATAACTAAGCATTACACTTATAAAAATAGATCCTATAATAGTAAGGTGAAGCATGTTAAAACTAACATTTTTAGCACCTGAACTCTCAATAAGATTATGACTTTGATAATACATAGCTATACCAGTTATAATCTGCGTAACTGCACAAACACCTATTATTGAAAAAGTTATTTTACTCTTAATTGTTTTTTTATCACCACTCATAATACCCCTCCTTTTTTTTGCAATTATTTCTATTATCGTACTCTTTCTATCAATATTTACATATTTTACATTTTAAATTTTTTTATTTCTAAATCAAGTATATCTGCTATTTCTATTAAGTTGTGTATAGATATATTTAATTCATCCATACTATCGCTTACAATAATTGAACTTGCAGTTTACCACTTGTACTTTTACTCCTCTCAGCCTCCTATATGTATTATAATATTTTTATTATCGTAAATAAAAAAGTTGAATTTAGACTTTTTTTATCTAAATTCAACTTTTTTCACTAGTATCTATTATATTTTAAACTTTTCAAGTTCTTCATCTAAGTCATTTGAAACATCATATAATTTTTTTATAGCATTATTAAGTTCATCCATACTCTCTCCAACCATTCTTGAACTTGCCGTTACTTCCTGTGAACCAGCAGCAAACTGCTCAGATATCTTTGCAATTTCTGATATTTCAGATACAACAGTTAATTTATTTTCATTAATTGAATCAACTGATTTTTTAATTTCAGCAGAATTAATATTAATATTACTTGTATCATCCATTATACTTTTAAATATCTTTCCTGTTTCAACTACAGAATGCTCCTGATTATTTATAATATTAGTATTCTCTTTCATTGCTTTATTAAGAACTTTAAATTTTTGTATAATCTCATCAACAATAAATTCTATTTCACTATTTGAAACCTTAGATTGTTCTGCAAGTTTTCTGACTTCTTCAGCAACTACTGCAAACCCTCTTCCTGCTTCTCCCGCTCTCGCTGCCTCAATACTTGCATTAAGTGCTAAAAGATTAGTCTGCTCTGAAATTATAGATATACTTCTTGATATACCATTAATTTTACCAGCACTAACAGATATCTCATCAACAATATTATTAAATTCACTATAACCCTCTTTAGCTGCTTTATAACTTTTACTAAGCCCTTTTATTATTTCGCTACCCTCATTTTTAACTCTTAAATTACACGCTTTAGATTCATTGCTCATAATGTCACTTTTTTTAGATATATCATTTAAATTTTTTGATAAAATATCAATGCTATCCTCACAAGCTCTAATCCTTTGAACTTGTTCTGTACTACCTTGTGCTATACTTTCAATTGCACTTGAAATTTCATCTGATGATATTTTAGTTTCTTCTGACCTTATACTTATTTTTTTATTAGACTCTAATATGAAATCTTTACTTTTAGTTATATTTTCTATTAATTCTCTAATACTCTTTCGTGATTTATTAAGCTCATTTACAATAAGCTCAAATTCATCATTTGACTTAAGTTCAATAGATGACACTAAATCTCCACTAGAAATCATTTCTATATTTTCTGAAATAGCTTTAACACCTTTTCCTATTTTTCTTTTAAGACTTATAGCTATTACAATTGTTGCTATTATAACTATCAAAGTAGTAGCGAATGTTATATTTCTTGAAGCATTTAAAGCACTTGTAATATCTTCTTCTGGAATATACCCAACAAGCATTCCATTTGCCAAAATATCTTTATCATATAGAATCAAACTCTTATCAAATCCACTACCAATTTCTACAATCCCTTTTTCTAAACCACTGCTTTGCATTTCATCTATAACTGCATTTAACTCAGCACTATTTGTAGTCGGTAATTTACTTGATAATATCTTATTATCATCATGTATTATCCCCATATATCCTGTTTTACCAAATGGAACATTACTTACCTTTCCAAATAAATGTTCTTTATCAACTTCAACCTCCATTGTATATGGTTTTTCATCAATAGTTCCTGATTTGCTTATTACAATTTTAGAATCATTTCCAGAACCAATTTGTGTTATAGTTGCTCCATTAAGTTCTTCTACATTAGTATATGAATCATCTTCAACTTTACTTGCTACTACATTACTTTCATATTTTTCACCATTACTGCTTGTATAAACTATTTTTTGTATATCTTTAGAGATTGTTTCAAACTCTGCAATAAAATCCCTAAACTCATCTTTACTCTCATATTGTTTTCCTCTATTAGATGCAATAAAAAGTTCCATATAAGAAACTATATCTTCTATTCCATGATTAATTTCCTCTTTAATTTCAAATAAAACAAAATCATTACTTTCCGTTAGATTATTTACTAGATTAGCTTTATTCTCGAAATACACAAAAAAATTCAAACTCTGAACAACAAGCCCCATAGCTATTATCCTTATAGCTACACTTGTAGAAATGCTCCTATATTTCCTTTTGCCTCTAAATTTATCTAGAAACTTCATATTTTCCTCCTGTGTTATTACTTATGTTACATAATATGAAAAAAAGCTGTATTTAGATACTAAATCTAAATACAGCTTTTTATTTACGTACTATTAAATTTGCTTACTGCTAAGTTCGAGAAAAAATTTATTAGTTTCATCTATTACTATTTTTCTAAGCCCTATTATTCCAACTAAATTAGGAAATGCCATAAGTCCATTAACTATATCTGCAACTATAAATATAGTTCCAAGTGGTAAAAATGCCCCAATACCAACAAGGATTATATATATTATTCTGTAATATATAATGGATTTAACTCCCATTAAATATTCTGCACATCTCTCTCCATAATAGTTCCATCCAAGAATTGTTGTAAAGGCAAAAAACATTAGCCCAATGTTCACTATATATGTCCCTACAATTTCTATTGGAAGTCCAGCATTAAATGCTGCTGTGGTCATAGCTGCTCCTTCTAAACTAGGATCTAAGTATGAACCTGTTATTACAATAACTAGCCCAGTCATTGTACATATAACTATTGTGTCGAAAAATGTACCTGTCATAGATATAAGACCTTGTCTTACTGCTGATTTTGTTTTGGCTGCTGCTGCTGCTATTGGCGCACTACCAAGTCCTGCCTCATTAGAGAAAACCCCTCTCCCTACTCCAGACTGAATTGCCATTGTTACACTAATACCAGCTACACCACCAAGTGCAGCACGAGGATTAAAAGCACTTTCTATGATAAGAGATATTGCCCCTGGTAATAATTCAAGATTTAATACAAGAACTGCCATAACAGCTAAGATATAAAGCCCAGCCATGAGTGGTACTACCTTCTCTGATACTTTAGATATTCTTTTAATCCCACCGAAAGTTACAAGTCCAACAAGAATTGTAACAACTATTGCTGTAACCCATAAAGGAATATTGAAACTTATCTGTGCTGCATCTGCTATAGATTTAACTTGCCCAAAAGTTCCTATACCAAAAAATGCAACTCCAATTCCTAAAAGAGCAAATAATCTAGCTAACCACTTCAGCCCAAGCCCTTTTTCAATGTAATACATTGGGCCTCCAGCCATATTTCCATTTTCATCGACTTCTCTAAACTTTATTGCTAGAACTCCTTCTGCATACTTTGTTGCCATACCAAAAAATGCTGCTATCCACATCCAAAATAATGCTCCAGGACCTCCAGCTTTTATTGCTGTTGCAACTCCAACTATATTACCAGTTCCTATTGTTGCTGATAAAGCTGTACACAAAGCTCCAAAGCTAGATACATCGCCTTCTAAATCCTCATCAAGTCCTTCCTCTTTTGCAAAAATATACTTAATTGCAAGTGGTAGTCTAAAGATTTGTAATAATTTAAGTCTAATAGTTAGGTACACCCCTGTTCCAACTAAAAGAATTAAAAGTGGTGGTCCCCAAATAAAAGAACTCACCTGACTTAATGCATCATTTAATGATGATAAAGTCGTAACGCTTGTAAAACTTAACATAAAAAAACCCCCTTAAATTTCTTTAGGAGGGATTGCAAAATAAACCAAATCTAGCCCTAGATTTAGTAATTTCTTATCCCCTGTCCTTTTTGCCTGAAAGTTTCGGCAAATTATTATAAAATAATTTACCTTGCTCCTTCGGCGCTCATTTCTGAGACTCTCCAGAGGCTCGTCCAACATCGGTCCACTTCACCTGAAATATTTCGCTCTTCGGTGTACTATCTTAAAGATAATATCTCTCCCTATGCCTTCATCCGAACTCTATTCTATTTTTCTTTACAACTAGATTTTATACTTACTTTTTTTAAAATGCAAGTGTTTTTTCAAATTTAATTTACTTTTTTTGTAAAATAATTAAATTCTATTTCTGTTTTCACCATTATAAAAAGCTCTTATATTCTCCATCATATCATTAAATAATCTTGTTCTAGCCTCTAAACTTGCCCAAGCTATATGAGGTGTTAATAAAAGTTTATCTTTATTTTCTACTCTAAGTAATACATTGTCAGCTTTCATAGGTTCAACTGCAAAAACATCAAGTGCTGCATAGCCAATTATATTTTCATCAATAGCTTTTGCTAAATCAGTTTCAACAACAATTGGCCCTCTACCAACATTAATTAAAATAGCACTTTTTTTCATTTTCTTCATTGCATCATAATTTATAAGTCCATTTGTCTTATCATTAAGTGGTGCATGAATTGAAATTATATCTGATTTTTCTAAAAGTTCATCAAAAGTAACTTGCGTATATTCATCACTTGAATTTCTTCCTGATGTAGAATAATATATAACTTTTGCACCAAAAGCTTCTGCTATTTTAGCAACACCTTTACCAATTTGTCCAAGTCCAATTATTCCATAAGTTTTATCTTTTATATCCATGATAGTTTGCTCTAAATGTGTAAAAGTATCTGACTTAGTATAGCTTCCACTCTTGACATAATTATCATAATAACTAAGCTTGTTACAGATATTAAATAGCATTGCAAAAGTATGCTGAATTACTGTATCAGTTGAATATCCTGCAACATTTGTTACTGCTATATTTCTTGACTTTGCATACTCAACATCTATATTATTATATCCTGTTGCCATTTCACATATAAGTTCTAAATTTTTAGCATTTTCAAGTGTTCCTTTATCTAATACAACCTTATTAGTTATAACAACATGTGCATCTTTTATTCTTTCTTTTGCCTCATCATAACTACTAAGCTCATAATTTTCAAAATTACCAAGCTCACTTAATTTATTAAAATCAAAATCCCCCATAGTTTTTCCATCTAGTAGAACTATATTTTTCATATATTACACCCCATTCTTTAAATAATTATATATATAATTTTATTTTATATCTGTGATAAAAGCAATTATTTAGACAAAAAATGATTATCATATTCAAGATTTTACTCTTTTCTATAATAATCATTTTATAATTTTTATATTTTTTTTGTTTTAAAATGTTTTCCAACATAATATAAAATCATTCCAACTACTACTCCAATAGCTAAATTTGATGTTGCTAAAACTACTATTACGGTAATAATCATAACTACATTATCTAAAAGCGAAGTTTTAGGAATTGATTTTAATGAATTCCAATCAACAGTAGTTTCTGCAATCATAATCATAACAGCTACAACAGCTGCAATTGGTATTAGCTTTACAAAATAACTAAATACTACAACATATAAAACTAAAAATATTCCAACACAAAATGTTGATAGTCTAGTTCTTCCACCTGATTTAGTATTAATAAATGATTGCCCAACGAGTGCACAACCAGCCATTCCACCAATAAACCCTGTAACTATATTTCCTATTCCTTGACCAAAACATTCTCTACTTTTATTACTATCTGTTCCTGTCATCTCATCAAGTGCCTTAGCTGTAAGTAAACTCTCTACTGAACCAACTATTGCAAGTGAAACTGAATACATTAAAATAATTCCTATAACCTTACCTGTAAATGCTATCTGTGGTAAATGTAATGTTGGCATTGGGAACTCAATTCCTTTTAAATCGCCTAAATCATATACATTAAGCTTTAATATCACTGCTACAAGTGTAATAATAACAATAGCTATAATCGCTGCTGGTACTTTTTTCGTTATTCTTGGGAATATATATATTACTACTAACCCAAGTCCTACAAGTATATACATTACAAGTCCTTGTCCCTTGAAATAATGTAACTGATCTATAAATATAAGTATTCCTAGTGAATTAACAAATCCATGCATAACTGCATCTGGTATGTATTTTACAATTCTTCCTGCTTTAAAGAAAGCAAATATTATTTGAATTATTCCTGTTACGACTGTGATTGGCATTATATACTCAACGCCATATTTTCTTACTACAACAGCTAAAACTAAAGCCATTGAACCCGCTGATGCAGAAATCATTCCCTGTCTTCCTCCAAATATAGAAACCATAACAGACATTGATAGAACTGCTAAAAATGAAACTACAGGGTCTACACCTGCAATAAATGCAAAACCTATTGTTTCAGGAATAAGTACAAGCCCTATAACTGCAACTGATAATAAGTCTGCTCCTATATTAGAAAACCAATCTTCTTTAATTGTTTTCCACAAGAAAAACCACCTCTTCTTTCGTAAATTTTATTATGTATTTGCTTTTGTAATCCTTATATGCCTCATAAATTTTATAGAAAAACATATTTAATGTCAATAAAGTCTAAGTTTTGTATATATGAGCCTTTATAAATATTATTTGAATCTATATATAAATATATACATTCTATTATCTAAGTAAAAAATCACACTATACCTTCACTTAAGATATAGTGTGATTTTTTATTTATTGCAAATTGTTTCTTTAACTTCACTTGATTTATCAAATTCAAACTTTTCTGTATACTCAACTTTTTCAACCTTACAATTTTCACCTATAATAATTTTTTCTGCTACTATAAGCTTACAGTCTACATTTTCAATAAAAACTTCTTTAGCTTTTATTTCTGTGCATTTAAGCATTGTTCTTAGTTTAAGCTTACTTAAAAGCCCCTTTTTTTCATCATGACTTGTTGTTATATTAACTGTATCAGCTAAAATCTCATTAAATGTACTCTTTTCATAGAAATTTATCTCCACAATATTAGCTCTTATATTTCCATACATATCAAGCTGTCCACTAAGCTTAAATTCATCACCTGTGAAACTTGCCTTAGATGATAAAAGTCCATTTATATTTGCTATTTTACACTTTATATCACCCTTCATAGTTAAACTCCCCTGCACTAATACTTCCTGACACTTTAATTCTTTTGAAAAAGTTCCACTACCTTTTATATTCACACTATGCTCAAGCTCTATTTCTTTATCAACTGAAAGACTTCCTGAAATCATAAGAGTTTGTGCTTTTACTGCACCTATTATACTTGAAATCCCATTACTTTCAACCACTTTAGCCTCTACACTGCCTTTTATTTTCCCCATACCACTTAAAACTACATCATTAAAATTCCCACCTACTGCAAGTTCATGTGACCCAACTTCTAAACTCTTTAATTCTTCCATTTTTACACTCTCCTTAAACTTTTCTTTTGTTATAAGTACAAATAGTACCAAGGTTTCCCTTGATACTATTATTATTTTACCATGCTATAATTTCTATTCCTGTTTCTGTTACAAGTATAGTATGTTCAAATTGTGCTGATAATTTACCATCTATTGTTCTAGCAATCCAGCCATTATCTTCATCTACTACAACTTCATATCTGCCTTGATTAATCATAGGTTCTATTGTAAATATCATCCCTGGAACAAGAACTTCTCCCTCACCTTTTTTACCAACATGAGCAATAAAAGGTTCTTCATGGAACTCATTCCCTACACCATGTCCTCCAAAATCAGTTACTACTGAGTAACCTTTTCCTTCAGCATACTTTTGTATAGCTTCACCAATATCTCCAACATGACACCAAGGTTTAACTGCTTCAACACCAAGTCTTAGAGCTTCTTTAGTTGTCTCAACTAAATCTCTAGCTTCTGCTGATACATTACCAATCATAAACATTCTTGAAGCATCTGAATAATATCCATTTTTAATAGTAGATACATCTACATTTATAATATCTCCATCTTTAAGGATAATATCTTCTGATGGAATACCATGGCAAACTTCTTCATTTATTGAAGTGCAAACACTCTTTGGGAATCCCATATAATTAAGAGGTGCAGGTATAGCATCATTTGCAACTGTATAATCATATACTAGCTTATCAATATCTGCTGTACTCATACCAGCTTTAATTTCTTTAGCTACAAGGTCAAGAACTCCATTATTAACTTCTGCTGATATTTTAATACCATTAATGTCTTCTTGATTTTTTATAACCTCTCTAGGTGGCATTTCTTCATATGCTCTTCTCATACTTTCAAATTTTTCATCAAATTCAAAGTGGCATTTTTTATACTTTTTACCGCTGTTGCACCAACATGCGTCATTTCTACTTAATTTCATTTTAATCACTCTTTCTTTTTAAAAATTGTTAGTTATTTAGATTATACTCCTTTATAAGATATTTTTAAAGTTTTAATATTTTATGAACATATTCATAGTTTAAACAAATAAATGCATCTCTATTTAAGAGATGCATAATTTAAAATTTTTTTATCATTTTTGTGTGCCTAATACCAGCCTCTACATAGATTTCACCATTTCTAACAAATCCATGTTTTTCATAAAAACCTATTGCTTGCTCTTGTGCTGATATCTTAACTCTTTTTTCTTCTAAGACACTATCTATAAAGTTTAATGCCTTATCAACAACATAAGCACCATAGTTTTTCCCTCTATGTTCTTTTACAGTTATAACCCTACTAAGTGCAATTTCCTCAAACATTAATCCTTTAGGCAGTATTCTACAATAAGCTAATAACTCTTTGTCTTCCCAAAGCATAACATGATAAGCAAATTTATCCCTATCATCCAAGTCTTCTTCTTTTATATTTTGCTCAATTGCAAAAATATTCATCCTAGCCCTAGCTACATCAAATAATTCATTTATTGTAAGCTCATCAAATTTTTTTATACTAATCTTCATATTTTTGTCCCCCTAAATATTTATTATTCATTATACTCCATAAGGTATTCAACTGAGTTTGTTGCTTCATCTAATTCCTCTGTCATAACATTAAATCCTTTAGCCTTATAAAAACTAACTGAATTTATATTATCCTTATAAACAGTAAGTCTTAATTTTTCATGCTTATTCTTTAAAAAGTTTATAAGCTTTGTACCAATTCCAAAACCTCTATACTTATTATCCATAAATATAGCACCTATAAATTCAGCGTTTATAATACAAATAAATCCTTTGATTATATCATCTTCCTCATATAAATATGTATC
>NZ_CAMQRY010000036.1 GCF_947036855.1 uncultured Clostridium sp. | reverse complement strand
AAACATGACTACAATTTAAGGAAACATGACTACAATTTAAGGAAACATGACTACAATTTAAGGAAACATGACTACATTATAAGTTGACAGTGTAGTCATATTGTATTAATATGGATTTGTGGGGTGATTAAATGATGGATGATATGCAAATTCTTTTAAAAAATAATAAATTAATAAAAGCGAAATTTGATTTAACTATGTTAGAAAATAAAATTATAAACAAAGTATTTTTAGATATACAGAAAAATCAACAAACTTTAATTGCAAAAATAAGTATTAATGATATTAAAGGAATGACTAACAATAAAGCATTACATAGTGTAAAAGAAATAAATGCAATATTAAAGAAATTAAAAAGTAATGATATAAGTCAGGTTAATGAAAATGGATGGATAGATACAGCAATTATAGCAGGATATGAATACGTTAAAGATGAAAATGCATTTGAAATAGGATTATCACCTATTTTTATAAAACTAGTAAATTCTTATAAGAAAGATGGATTTAGTTCACTATCTTTAACAAAATATGCAACTTTAAATGGAACTAGTTCACAACGTATATATGAGTTGCTAAGAGCAGAATCTGTGAAAAAATATATAAAATGTGAAGGTGGATGGAAGTCTATTACTTATAAAGTAATAGAACTTCGGAAATTTTTATGCATGGAAACTAAATATACTAAATTTAATAATTTTAAAATTAGAGTTATAGAAACAGCAATCGAAGATATACAATCTAAAAAGATGATGGAAATAAAAAAAGTTAAATATAATAGGGTAGGTAAAGAAGTTGAATCAATTACATTTGAAGTAAAGGATCTTGAGCCAGCAATGTATAATTTTAATGAAAATAAAAAAGAAAAGATAGATAGTGATGGAAATATTCCAATAGCTGGACAAATTGAAGTTGAGGATTTTAAAGTAGATGTTAGCTCCGATAGTGAACTCCTTGCAGCTAAAAGTAAACTATCAGTAAGAACTATTAATAAGCTTATTAAAGATAATGATATAAAAATAGTTAATGAAGCCGTTAAGATACTTGTTGCAGCAGAAAATGTTAAAGCTCCATTAAAATACCTTAAAGGAATAATAGAGAACTTGTTAAAAAATAAAAAAGTTAAGGGAAAAAGTAAGAAAAGAGAACCAAACTTTGAAAGCAGAGACATTAAAGCGGATGAAAGTTTATTTGGTTGGGATGAATAAATTTAATATAAAAATAAAATCTGTTTATTGAATTTGCATTCGATAGATAGATTTTTTTATTTTAAAGTGTACAGGTGTCATTCTTAATTTGTACAGGTATTATTATATTTTAAATAAAAATAGAGGGTTTTGAAGGAAAATATAGAATTTTATAATAGTGAGTTAAAAATAAACTAAAAATATTAAGATGAATTAAAATGATAAGGGGAGTTTTAATGAATTTATATAGTATAGCTGAACTTGAAGAAACCTTGCAAGTATCAAAGCAGACGATATATAAAAAGATAAAAAATGAAGAGTATAAAGACCAAGTAATGAAGATTAAAGGGGTAACGAAAGTTAGTGAAAATGTCTTAAATAAGTTGAAAATAGAGTTTGGAATAGATAAGCCAGATATAAAAGAAGATGAAATATCAATAACAGAAGATGATAAAGAAGATTTAATATTAAGAGAAAAGATAACTTCTTTAGAGAATGAAAGTAAAATGCTTAAAACTAGAATTACATTTTTAGAAGATGAGAATATTGATTTAAGAAAATTGCTGCATAAAAATATAAATATGGTAGACCAAGAGCAACAACTTAATTTAAAAGCATTAACAAGTATAGAGGAATTATCTAAAGAAAAGAAATTGTTAGTAGAAGCTCATGAAAAAGAAATTAAAAATAAAAGTTTCTTTCAAAAGATGTTTTCAAAATAAAAAAAGAGAACTCCTAGACACTGGAGTTCTCTTTTTATGTTTAAAAGATTGAAAAGTTGCCTTAGGATAATGAAATCACTTATTATTATATATTTAAATTACTAACTAGAGGTTAATTAGTTGTAAATTAATATATTCGTTATGATACTGAGTTTTGACACTTGCTAAGGATAGAAAAACAGCACCAACACCTACTGGTGTCAATACTGTTAAGTTTTAAACTAAATTTTCATATGCTATAAAATTTGGAAAGTTATCATTAAAAATACAGTGCCATAATTCATCTTTGTTTTTAGCTATAAAACCATATTGATCATAAAACTTTCCTGATTCTGATATAAATAATCTTATATTACCAAAATTAAAAATACCTACTAGTAATAATTCCTCACCACTCATTTCTTGATATTCTAAAATATCTTCTTCATCTTCATAGATTAACCCTTCAAAAGATTTCGGAATATATATTGTTGGAATTATACTTGCATCTGTTTCTGATCCATATTGGGTTAAATATTTTATATTCAATAATCCAAATTCTTCAAAAAACTTTTTAAAAGTATCAAATACTCTTACACCACCCCTTTCATAATATTGATACCATTCAGCCCCATTTATTTTTCGCCCTTCATACCAACCATTTTTACGCAATATTTCTTTTGATTCTTCATTCATTAATATTCCCCCAATAATTATATTTTTTATAATTCTAAAGTACAATTATCTTGTGACAAATACAAAGCAATAATGATTCCTATTAGTGCAAAACTTATTCGCAAATGAGGCTTTAAGCGAAGAAGTTTATAATTTTAATACTTGATTATCAGCGTGTTGCTTTTTATATTTTCTATATACTTCAGATTCAATTCTTGAAAGTTCATCTAGAAGACCTAGCTGTTCCCAAGTTCTATGTGGCATTTCAGATTCTGGTATTGTTTCTAAAATTGAGTCCCACATTTCATATATATCTTTAGCAAGATATCCATAAGAATCATATATTTCCCCTGACTCAACTATATAAATAATATTCATTCCACCTGAGCACATTCCAATAACTAAAGTTTTTTGATTTAAAAGAATACTAATCTCTTCAGCATATTTTGGAGAATACTTAGTTTTAAAAGCTCTTCCTAAATCAAATATGTGATAAGGATGTTTTTTACTTATAATTATATCTCCAAATTCCTCTAAAAATTCCTTTGCTTTTGGAAATACTTCCAATTCAAAATTCTTTCTATATATCTCGTTAAGATTTTCATTATCATAATATTTTAATAGTTCAGTAATATCAATCTTTCTTCCCTCATACCATCCCTCTTTTTTTAATATTTCTTTTGATTTTTCATTCATTGTTATTTCTCCTAATAATTATATTTTTTATAATTATAAAATACAATTATTCTGTGACAAATACAAAGCAGCAATGATTTCTATTAGTCCAAAGTAAAAGATATTTTAAATCAATTTATATAAACTAAATTTTCATATTATAAAGTTATGCGTATAATAAATAATAAGAGAATAAGATTTATAATTTATCATTTTTTTATATTGAATAACGATAAAGTTATTCGCCTTTTGAGGTGTTTTAACGCAAAATAGAGCCAGTCATAAGATTTGAAGTCTTATAACTGGCTCTATTACTTTGTTTGTGGAAAGCTATTCGCATAATAGAATTTAAGCGAATAAGATTTAAAGAGTAGTGTTAGTTTCATACGATACTAGAATATAGTGAAATATCAATGTATTAGAATTATTATCTTGGCATTAAATTTATAGTCTAGTACGTTTGATTATTTAATCATAAAATATACACTAAGTTAAATCAAACGTTAATAAGACTAATAGAATGCTTATATTAACAGTCCTCATAAATTATAATAGTTAAATGTTATTAAAGTATTATCGTATGCTACATGTAGTGTAGGTTTAAACTTAGGCGCTAACTTGGTTTATAGTTATCTATATCAGATAAGAGGCTTTATACGTATAACTTTAATTTATGATTTGTTGGAAGTTTAGAAATATATATTTCTTAAGTTTTGATTATAACTATTCATCAAATTTAATTTCTTCTTCTGCAATATTATAAATATCTATTTGGTTATCTATATCTACTCTATTTACTAACCATCCTCTAAATAAACATTGTTTTATAAATTCATCTATTCTATTTATGCCATTAAGTTCTTTTAAGGTAATAACTACACCAAATTTTATACCATAACCAAATTTTTTGTCTAGTCGTTCTTTAGTTTTTATACTAATTCCCCATATACCACTTGCATAAACTTTTTTAGGGCGTGAACCTTTTTTTAAAATTTCTTTAATATGCTTTACATTATCCCATTTTCTATATAATTTTCTTGCATTTGTCTCATTAAGATAATGTTCAGTTCCAATACTTTGCATATTTTTATTTATTGATTGTATTTTAGAACCGTTTATTCTACCAAAGTAAATATCTAATTCTGTATTGGTATAATCAACACCTTGATTTCTTTCACAACAAGGAAAATAACACAAAGTAGCTTTTGCAATAAATGGATGTTTATCTTTATATATTGGGATTGGAATATTATAATTATAAGTATCAAATTTTTCAGATGTACCTGCTAATACAAATTTGATTTCATCTTTTTCAGATTTAATGATTTTTTCAATTCGTATAGGAACAACTCCAAATCCGATTAAATGTGAAGATATCTCCCCCTTTTCCCATCCTGAAGCTGAATCTATTATTAATGCTTTAGCAACTTCTCTACTAAGGCCGATAACATTGATTAAATAAGCTACTTTTCTTGTAATCCATGGTGCTGCAAATGATGTTCCGGTTACATAACTTTCTCCCATTGGTGTACATACTCTAATAGGGATTTTATCATCACCACCATAGTAGCTAATATCTGGCTTTGTAAAAAATGATAATACAGGACCTTCCCTTGAATATGTTGTTGGTTCATTTTTAAAGTTCACAGAATTAACTACTAATGAATTAATAGAATCTGCAGGCGCTCCTATAGCTTTAATTTCCCCATCTTTTTTTGTTTTATTTGTCCCTGCAATTATAAACATTACATCATTTTCATATTGAATTTTATCTAAAATTGCTGCTTCAGGTGATATTGAATTTTGATTAACTTCTAGTGTAGATCCTAAAGATAAATTCCATACTTTAATATCTCTATTTGCTAGTATAATTTCATTTATTGCTCTTAAAACAGTAAATGAACTAAATTGCTTAGCTGTTGCTACTCCGAAATGTCTTACTCTGAATCTTCCACAGCCATCATCTAAATTAGGATTAAAATTAGGTCCATCAACAATTACAGATGTTACAGCTGTTCCATGGATATAATCCTCTGAGGATAATTCAATTTCTTCTCTTAACATATTTTTAAATTCAACCCATTCTGAAAAATAAACATGTTTATCAAACATTGTATCTATAACACCAATTATCGGTTCTTTATTAGGTTTTGGAATAAAAATTTGTTTACTAGAACAAAATGAAAAATCATCCTTTGTTAATTGTGAAATATCGCTTGTAGCCATTGCAATCAGATAAGGAGCTGTTTCTTTTAATAAAGCTAATTGGTCAGGTGTCAATAACATAGTTGTTTCATTTATTAAACGAGTTGAAAGTAATGGAATTCCTAATTTTTCCATGAGTTTTATTGTATCAATATTAGTTTTATAAATAGTAATAATGGAATCACCAGTGATATTATTTATATCTTCATTAAGAGAAAATTTTTCTACATAATGAGAATCCACAATGATATTAAGAAACTTGGTTTTACAAATTAAATGGCTACTATTATATTTTTTTTCTTTTTTATTTAATTTTTCAATATCATCATAAGTGATTGTTCCATTAAATTCGTTCTTTAAAATTATGATAATTGATGAAAGTATTTTGAAATTTTCTTTTAATAGGTCTAAGCTAATATAATGAGTAATAATATGTTTCTTCTTAGCTGTACCTACAAATTTTGCACCAACAATAGAACTGTTTGCTGTAAATTTTCCTTTAGATAAAAACCCTTTTATTCTTCTGCTTTTTGCTATAACATCAATGTAGTATACACTTATTAAAGCTCCGTTTAAAGCTTGATTTTCTTCCCAAAAAGATATTAATTCATTTAAATTTTCTTTTAATTTTTTTAAATGAGTTATAGTTACCTGAACACCTTTAGGTAAATTAATAGCCCCTGGTCTATTAGAACTTGCCGCTTGCTCAAATTTTCCCTTGAGGTTTAAAAGTTGATTCATTTAATCACTCCTTTGATTCTCTTGATTCTCTTGAAACTTGACTTTTTGAAATTCCAGTTAAAAGTTCTATTTCTCGTACTGTAAATCCATTGTTTTGCATTTTTTTTAAATCTGAATTTTTTTTATTTTTATCTGTTGAACGTAATAATTTTTTTAAATAATCAAATTCATCTGTGGGGTCACTAAATGCAATTGATGTTTTAATTAAGTTTTTTAATTCTCCTGGATAAGGTATATCATCCATTAATGCTATAATTTTTTTAAATAACTTCATATTTTTCCCGGCAAATTTAAATTTATTTAACAGTTCACTTAATATAGATTCTGCGATTTCAACTAAATCTTCTTTAGTATATCGATTAAAATCGATTATTGAATCAAATCTTCGTACCAATGCTTTGTCAAAAGAATCAAATAAATTTGTTGTTGCTATTAACATTATAGATTCATTTAATCCATCTAATCCTTTTAATACAGCTGATGTAGCTCTACCCATTTCACGTAAGTCATTTGAATTTATTCTGTCAATAGCTAATGCATCAATCTCATCAAAAAGAATTATTAAATTTTGTGGTTGTGAAAATTCACTGATTTCTTTAAAAAGCGCTGCTACATTTTTGGATGTTTGACCTAATTTACTATCAATTATTGAATCAAAATCAACTATATATAACTCACGTTCTAATATACGTGCAATTTGTTTTGCTGTTTCAGTTTTTCCAGTTCCAGGAGCGCCTTTAAATAAAAACTTATTAATTCCCGCATTATGCCCTACGGCATTAACTATACCTATTATATCTTCTTTAATAACTTCTGGTAAAGGTAAGGAAACATAATTAAGTTCTACTTTTTTAAAAAAACATAAATCATTTTGATTTATTTGAGGAGTAAAAGTATTTGTATTTGACATTAAAGCCATAATATATTCAGATAATTGATAATCACCTATAGTGTCAAAATATTTAGCGATTTCATAAGCTTCATTTCTAAATCCTATTTCGTTATTATCTGAATAATATTTAATTAAATTTAAAATATTTTTCTTTTTCATAATATCAACCTCCATTATAAATAAATAGTATCATACTTGGGACAAAATTAATACTATTGGGACTATTTTTCTATTTTTAAAAATAAATAAAATAAAAGCCAGACAAGTACAGTCATACTTGTCTGGCTTTTAGGTTATATTAAGGTAAGTTAGTTCGTTGAAATCTTCACTCTATTAAGTATACGCATAAATTGAATTAATATTCTAAATTATTTTAAGTAGTCAGCATACATAAATCCACCATGCTCTCCATAATAAGTTGACCACCAATTACCTACTTTGCCAGCAAGTTGTATCTTATCACCTGCTTTAACTTTACCTATTATCTCATAGTTTGTTCCTGCTCCACTTCTAACATTTAAAGTAGTTGCGGTTACTGTTGCATAATCACCTGCTTCTAAAGTATGAATTTTTTCTGCGCATGGAATATAAACACCAGTATTAAATACATCAAGGTCAGTTGTTCCTGTAAAGTTTCCATTATCAGCATATTGCCATCCTGTTAAATCGTTTCCCCATGCTGTGCTAGTTGATGGATTATCTACTCCATACTCAGCAAGCCATAAACCATACTTTCTAAGGCTTGCATCTAAGTAGTCATTAGCAAAGCTAAGGTTAGTATAAATTAATGGATAGTGACCTGTTTGGTTCGTTATTTCAGTAGCAAAGTCATGAACACATTTATTTATTGTTGCAGCACTTTGATTAGATGTTATTTCGATATCTATTGCTATTCGACAGTTATAATCAAATTCTTTTATATTCTCTAGCATAAATCTTGCTTGAACTGCTCCATCATCATATGCGTACATGAAATGATAGAATCCTATATCAAGACTTGCCTTTTTTGCTTTATTATAATTTTGTCTAAGCAATGGATCTACATAAGTTTGTCCGCCAGTTGATTTTATATAACATACTTTTATACCTGCATCTTTTGCCTCATTTAAATTAATAGTTTCTTGGTAGTTTGATATGTCTATTCCTTTAATATTCATCATTATAAATTCCTTCTTTCATTTAATTTATTTTGTCTGACTTATGTCTGACAATGTCAGACGGTAATAATTATTAGGTTTTATATATTTAGGCAATAAAAAAAGAGCCTTCAAGCTCTATCGTTTCACTGCCAGTATTTGATTTTATTTTTGTAGGTGTGGTGTAGTTGGGTTATTTAATACTCCGAGTGTTACGCCAATACTACATATAGCGTTTATTATAATCATTACTTTTTGATTATCTACAAGCATTCCAAGATTATTTAAAATCAATAGAATAGCTCCTGCTATGGCTATAATAGTTCCTGTGTTTTTTAATCTGTTTAATATTTCTTTGATAATTTTCATTTGTTTTTATCCTTCTTTCTTTTAATTTATTTAATAACAAAATGATTTTGTATCATCCATACGAAAAACCCAAGTAAAAACCCTGCAAGTGTCATACATAAATATTTAACCGTACTTGTTAGGCTTTCTACAGATTTGCATAAGTTCTTTAAATCATTTCTAGTTTCTTGTGTATCTTGTATCTGCTCTATTATCTTTTCTTCGAGTTTACTTATATGCTCTTCATTAATTTTAATTTTTTCTTTATGAGTTTCTAATATTAATTTTAAATTTTCATCATTCATTATTTTATTCCTATTCCTTTATGCTAAAATTGTATAAGTTATAGTTCCATAACCTCTTAAATATGAACTTGTTTCAGTACGTGGATTAAACATCTTTATATCAGCTTCTAAGGTTACTTTTAAGTTTGTCTTATCATTGTTCAATATTTTAATATCATAACCGTTTAAACAATCTGTAGCGTTTTCAGGGGATATATTACTAATAGAATATAATATTTTATATTCTTTATCCTTAAACATATCTGGAATTGTTATAATACTTGGCTCTCCGCTATGAACTTTTATATAATCACTAAAATAAAGTGAATAATAATTATATTTAACATCTTTGACTATATGCTGCATTCCATCAGCACTAAGTACAAACTTTGAATTATCTTGTAAAGTCATTGATAGATAATTATTTGTAATACTTAAAGGCGTTCCTTCTCCAAGAATAAATTTAAATTTATTCATTGAGGTTGTTATTGCTGTTATAAAGTCATCACTATTAGGTTTATCATCAATTTCTTTCTTAAGGTTTTTTATATTTGAATTTATTTCTTTTAAATCTTTAGCATTTCCATTAAATAAGGTCATATTTTGTTTTTTATAATTTTCTAAATCACTATTAGATGTTTTGGAACTTAGTTCATTACCAAATGAATTAAGTTGATTTTGATTTGAATTAGCTTGCTCTGTGAAGTTACTTATAAAATTATTACTTGTTTGAGCTGTTAAATTTAAATCAAATGTACTTCTATGAGGATAATCCAAATCTATATTAATAGAAATTATTTCATGTGTATTATTATAATTTATGACATTATTTATAACTCTAACTGGAGTAAACAACTTTAGCTTTTCAAAATTATTATCTATATAACTTAAATCTAATGCAGTAAGTTTAATTTGTTCTATATTTAGCTTAACCTCTGAAAATGCAGCACTTGCTTTATTTAATAAATTCATAGGAATCGTTACATCGTCCCAATTCATAACTTTTTCAATAATTCCATACTTTGCAGCTAAGTGACTATCTTGAATATATTCACAATTATTATTTACACTCTTTATATCTATACCATCTTTACCAAATGGAATAATTCTTGTGAAAATATTCGAACTATCGTCAACCTCTATAGACTTCATATTTAAGCCAAGTTCTATATTTTGTACTTTTCTTATAGGATTATTAATTAAAAAATCCAAATAATTTATACCTTTTTCATTTCTTATAATAAGATAACCACTATGTTTATCTACTATTTTAGTAAACATAGTGGCTAAACTTGTTTCATAATTGGTTTTAACAAAAATAGAATCATTTATTTCTATATTTCCAACTTGAATTTGTTTTGTTTTTTCTACTTTTGAATTATGGTTATCAATTACTTTATTAAAAAGTGTTTTTACTGTTGCATTAGCTATAGCATTTTTACTAGCAGTTGTAGGTAAGCTAGAAGGATGAAACTCCCACTTACCTACACTTGTATCATTAAAATAATTTAGTATACCTTCACAAGTAACTATATTAGTAAAAGTACCTGTATCATCCATTTCTAATGGACTTGAAATAACTCTTCCTTCAAAAATTAATATATTATTTTTTTCGTCAGTAACTTCAATATAATCTAAATATTTATGAAGTTTATTATAATAATAACTACCAAGCTGTAGTTCAAAAGTTAATATAGCTGCTTGATTTTTAACAAGCTTTAAACTTTTATTGATACATATAATATCTTGATTTATTCCTTTAACTCTTATTTTAAACAAATTTATATCACCTCATTATTATAAAAAGTTTCCAACACCTGACCCTAAATTAATATCAACTATTCCAGTATTCGCATAAACACCGTTTTTAATAGAACTGGTAGCAAATGCATCAATAGGAGCACAAGTAAGTTTATTATCAGTATAGGTATCTGTAACAAGTAGTGGTGCTCCGTTAAGTCCCATATTATAATCAACTATTCTATAAATTCCACCACCACGAAGATAAATGGCTAAACTACTTGCAGTATCATCACTTTTTATAGATGATGTCATAAATGTTTGTTCTTGAAGCATTATTAAAATATTATAGTAAGGGAATCTATTTCCCCATGCATTTGCTACCCAATTAACTTCTATACTTCCACCATATTTATATCCGCTATAAGTACTAGCTTTAGTTATAAATAATTTTGCAAAATCTTTAAAGATTATAGGATATTGTTTTCTTTCATCTAAATGCATTAAATCTAGTGTATAAATCCCTTTATCAGTTAAACTTATAGCTTCTTTCTTTTGCATATTATCTAAAACATTGTTTTTACCTTTATCTAGGTAATTAAGAGCCCATGCCATAGGGAATTTTAATTGGTTATCGCTTGTATGTTCTCCAAGTTGATATATATTTCCTTTATATGCCTCATCAACATCCCAGCACATCGCTTCAATTGTATTAAATTGAGCTATACAGTCTATATCTATTGCAGTTACAAAATCTTTTCCAGTTTCTATTTGTATATTACTAATTTTATTAGTTGAGAAACTTCCCATTTTCTTTGGATCTGTTGGATTAGAAGTCATACTACCTTTGATAGGTGTTCGAACCCATTGAAAAGTTATATTATCTATTAGATTAGCATTCGCCCAACCCTCATCAACCTCTGAATCAAAATGTAGTCCATAATCAAAACTACCGTTAATAAAAATATCTTGCGTTGTTGAATATACAATACCATGACCTGTATCATCAACGTATTTAATAGCAGTTCCACCACCTGTATTCGTAGCAACTGTAATTGCTCTAATATTAGTTAAGAACATGGTATATAAATCATTAGGTATTCCATGTGCGTGAATAGCATCGCTTGTATAATCTTTTGCAGCAACTGTTACCATTCCACCATTTAATTTTCCGCCCCAGTCAATTTCTATTCCAATTATATTATCATTTACTATTAAATTTGTAGAACGATCAAGCGTTAATGAACAACCGTAAGGAATAAGTATAGTTTTTTCGATATTATAAGTTCCTTTTGCAATTTTTATATTGCTATAAGTTTCAAAGTCTATGTTATCTAAATTATTAACTATTTTATTCCCTATATTTAATTCATCATTTATTTTTGTCAGCCCAGATGCTAGACTACCTCGAACATCTTTTCCAAATTTTGCATGATTTAAAAGATTAATTTCATTACTAATGTCAGCCATTTTATATTGTCTCCTTTTTGAATGTAAAATTAATACTAGCTTTATCTGCATTGGCTATTAATATTTCATTAACTCCATTTTTAAATAAAAGTCCAAATATTTTATTATCACCCATTTTAAGATTATAATTTTTATTATTTAAACTTATAGTTAAATCTTTGCTTGCAGCAATAAGCGGATTAACATCAATACCTTTAATATCAATTTTTATAATATCCCCAGTATTCACAATCCACTCATCAGCAACAATTCCATCTTCAAAACTAAAGGGATCCCATAGATAATCACCATAGTTCCCTGTATCTAAAAATGGATAACAACTAAATGTAGCTGTAAATTTACCGAAACTGATAAAACTATCTAAAGTACTTATTTGGGTGCATTGACCTGTATAAGTACCATCAATATAATTAAATATTATATCACCTTTAACTCCACCAAGTAACCAAGAGCTTATCTCACTAAATCTATTATATAAATCTTCTATAGTATCACCAATATAATTAAAATCAATGGTTATAGTTCTATCACTAAATGTTTTAAGTCCACCAGTTGCAACTGTACTAAAATCAAGAGTTCCATTTGAATATGGAATTGTTTCTGTTATTAAATTTGGAACTGGTGTACCGATATTAACTTTAATAATTCCAAGTTTAAAATCTTCTGAACTTCTATTATTAAATTCTAAATATTTCACGTTATACCTCTCATTCTTTTTTGAAGTTCTATTTCTTTACCATTCATTCTATTTTGATAATCATTACTGGCATAAGCTATTTCTTTACCATTAAGGATTACCTTTAAATTAATTTCTTTATGATTCTTAGAACTTTCTAGCTTTGTTATTATTTTATCTACTGCACCAGTTATAATAGCTTCAATATTTATATCATTAGATATATTATTTAAAGTACCACTTGCACCCGTTAATCCCGTAGTTAAACTATTTAAAGAATTTAAACTTGTAGGAGTCTGACTTGCTAAACTAAAATTAATTGGTTTTTTAGTATTAATTGGCATAGCTAAAAATCTTGATTGTGGATTGTGTTGTGGTTGTATATTGTTTTGTGGTAATACTACATGGAATCCTAATGCATGAGAAACTGTATGACCTACAGAAGATGCAGCACTAGAAACTGTATGTATAACACTCATAATTCCACTAAAGGCAGATTCTATTGAATGTATAATAGGCATAACTACTGATAATACTGCATTCATAGCACTAGATGCTATTCCTGCTAAATTTCCAAATACACCTGTGAAAATTTCTTTTAATCCTTGAAATGCTTGACTCCAATTACCTGTGAACACACCTGTAAAGAAGTCGATAAATCCGTCAAAGATTTCTTTTATATTGTTCCAAGTGTTTACACATCTTTGCATAAATAATCTAAGAGGTAAAACAAGTACACCAATTACACCTGTAAATTTGCCTTTAAAGACATTTTCTAAGAAATGAATGAATCCCATAAATATTTGTTTGATTTCCTTCCAAATCCAATCGACTTTATTTCTAAACCAAGCACAATGCTCATAACATTCATATAAAGCAATTCCAATCGCAGCAATTGCTACAATTATCATCGTGATTGGATTTGCAAGCATTACTGCCCATACTGCTCTTAAGCCTGATATCATGCTTTTAGCACCAGTTCCAATTACACTAGCCATAGTTTTAAAGCCACTTCCGATAGCGGAACTAGCTGTAAGTATTCCTGTTTTCATAAGTTCAAAGCTTTTTAATGCTCCATCTTTAATTAATCCTATAGATTTTAAAGTACCACTCTTAATTAAATCAAAACTTTTCAGGGTTCCTGTTTTAATTAGATTAGCTGAACCGAGTAAACCCGTCTTTAATAGTCCAAATGATTTGATAGCCCCAGTTTTTAATAAACTTATAGATTTCGTAATACCTTTTCCCATTAAATCAAAAGTTTTCATAACTCCTGTTTTAATTAAGCTTCCTGACTTTATAAGTCCAGTTTTCATTAATCCAAATGATTTAATAGCTCCATCTTTTAAAAGTTTAACTGAGTTAATAGCACCTTTCTTCATAAGACTAAAACTTTTAGTAACGCCAGTTTTAATAAGCTTTCCTGAGTTAATTATTCCAGTTTTCATAAGAGAAACTGATTTAATGGCTCCATCTTTTAAACCTTTTAGGGATCTAAGTATTATTTTATCTGAATTTTTAATAGCTTTACCCATAAGTTTAAATGATTTGGTAACACCAGTGCCAAGTAATTTAACTGATTTAATAGCACCAGTTTTCATAAGACTAAAACTTTTGATTGCTCCTTTAGATATTAATGATGTTGTTTTTAAAATTCCTGTTTTCATTAAACTAAATGATTTAGCAACACCACTTCCAAGTGCTTTAGTTCCTTTTAAAATACTTGAACCCATTATTTTAAAACCTTTACCAATACCTTTAGTAGCCTTAACGCTACCTTTTCCAATAGATTTAAAAGTACTGGCATATTCTTTACCTATAGCTTTAGATACTTTTGCAATACCTTTTCCAGTAACCGCAAATGCTTTACCAATTCCCTTAGCAGACTTTGCTACTAATTTTCCTGTTCCTACAGCAGTCTTTTTAAAACTTAATAATAATTTACTTGCACCACTTGCACCTTCTCCACTTTTCATAAAGAATTTAACTGTACTTGATAATCCTTTTGTAAGAGTACCTATTCCACCAGTTACAAGGCTTAATACTTTCATAAATCCTGTAAATGCAATAATACTTAAACCTACCTCAGTTATTGTTTTAAGTTGTGCAGGTGATAATTTACCAATAGCACTAGCTATTTTAGTAAGTCCTTTTGATATTGTAATGATTACAGGTGTTAACGCATCTCCAAGCTTTATAGCACTGTTTTGTAATTCTATAAAAGATTTTTTAAGTTTGAATCCAGCTGTATTAGTCATTTCTTTAAAAGATTTATTTGTTAGTCCTGAACTATCTTTAATTTGTTTGAGCATACCGTTATAAGATTTAAGTCCTGCCTTACTCATTGCTAATGCAGCACCACCAGCTCTTATATTTCCAAATAAATTATTTATTGAAGTATGACTTTTCTTTGCATACCCACTTAACAATTGAATTACTTGCCCTAAGCTCATACCACTTTTCATTAAATCAGAGAATGATTTATGTGTTAATTTTTCTAATATATCAGAACTTTTGCTACCAGTTTTATTTAATTCAGCAATCATACCTTTTAGTTGAGTTGCTGATAAAGCTGTATCCCCACTAGCATGCGTTAATAGTGCCATAGATGTAGTTAAATCAGTAAAGCCAACATTAGCACCACTTGCTATTTGAATTACTGGTGCTAATGTTTGACCAAGTTCTTTTACTGTAGTGATACCTAAGTTTTGAACTTTTAATAATTTATCTGATACGGTTCCAACTTGACTAGCACTCATACCATATGAGTTCATTGCTACCGCTAATGTTTTAACAACGTCAGCACTATTTGCAAATCCTGCTGTTGCAAGTTTATTTGCTTGTGCAACAAATTCTACTGCATCTTTTGTATTTTGCCCTGCCGATAATGCTTGATACGTAGCTTCTGCAATATCACTTGCACTGGTTCCAGTTTGATTAGATAAATTTAATATCTCCTTTTTTAATCCTGATAGTGGAACTTGTGAAGTATCTGCGATAGTTCCTACTTTTGCCATTGCATCTTCAAATTTTATGCTATTATAAGCACTAATAGCTCCAACTGCTCCTATACCTAAGCTTAATGGCATCAATTTATTTGCAACTCTATCTGCACCCGATGAAATTCTTCCCATACCTGTAGCAAAAGAGTCTAAATGTCTTGTAGCAAGTTGCCTGTTAAGACCATTTAAACTAGCTTCTGTCCTAAGTGTAGACATTTCAGTTCTATTAGCCTGAGTCGTTGCTCTTGCAAGTGAAGTATTATTTTTAGCTATACTTCTATCAAGTGCAATATATTCTTTATTTAGTGATGCAATACTTATATCTAATGCTTTTACTTGTTCGCTTTCAGCTCCGTACTCAGCTAAAGATTCTTTTCTCTCATTATTTAAGTCAGCAAGTGAAACTCCTACAAGTTTTTGAGCCTCAGCAAGTTTTACTTGATCGCCTTCTAGTTGAGTTATAAATGCTTTTTGTTCTCCAAGTATTGCAGTTTCTGCTTCAAGTTGTGCACTAAGTTTCTCAACCTGTGCTCCAAGATAATCGGCTGTTGTTCCAAACAATTTAGCTTTTTCAGATGCTAAATCAAATTCAGACATTGATTGCCTTAATTCATTTTGCATTTGTCTCATGCCTTGTTGAAACTCTCTTGCTGATAATCCTATCTTTACAACTGCTTCATTACTCATTTTGAACCTCCTTTCTAAGGATTTTCATTTTTCATTTGTTCTTCTTCAAGTGGTTTAATTATATTAAAATAATAATCTACCCATTTAAGAAATCTTATAAAGTCTATCTTTTCATCTATATCGTAAAAACTTTGATTCTTTTCCATTCCGATATTATATAAAGATAATAAAATATTTAATTGATTTTCTGCATTATCTTCATACTTTTTAATGTTTTTTTCCTTATCATATTCATCAAATACAGATTTCTTTTTTACAACATCTTCTTTTATAGTAATAAACTGCTTAAAAGCTTGTTGTAGCAACGGTTCTATTAAATATTGTATATAATCATATAGAACTTTTACTTTATCTTTGATTTCATCTAAATGGCTATTATTAAGGAGTTGCGTTGCTGATAAATCTATTCGTAAAAAGGTACAACATAGATTTGATATTAAAGTTAAATATTCTTTATTATTTTCAATATCAGTTATGTTATTATTTTTAGACTCTTGTAAAAATTGCTTAAGTTCTAAATAAGCAAATATATTTTTACCTTTTATTGAAGATGTATGAAGCTTATGATCCATTTCATTTATTCTAATAAATAATCCAATTTCTTTTTTATCCATTAAAGTTTTTCAGCCATGCTCTCATATTTAGATAATGATTTTTGATTTCTTTCACTAATAGCTTTACTAGCTTCCGTACATAACATAAATAGATCTCCAAGTTCAAATTGATTAAGTAAATCTTCTTTTTCAAACTGATTATCAAATACACATGCTATAAAATCAGTCATTGTATTTATCATTTGCCCCATGCCACCATCTTTTATAAGTTCTTCTTGAACTTCATTATCATTTTTATTTGCAAACTTATTCATAACTTCTAATACTTTTTCTGACTTTATAATAGCTCCCGCCATTATCTTTTCTGTTTTAAACTCTTTTTTATTAACTATAATTTTCAAATCAATTACCTCACTTTATTTATTTTTTATCAGGTGTATCGTCCGGAAAATGCGGATATCGTACGTTAAGACAATTTAACCCGCTATTTATCAAGGTTTGTAGCCTTTATATATATTTAATTAAAAAGAACTGAGATAAAAGTATCTCAGTTCTAAAACTTAAATTATTAAGCTGTTGGCTTCACTGGTATTTGTGGTATTGGCATTACTGGAGTTAATATTCCATCTGGTTCATATACTTTTGCAAACCAAGTATCAAGTATATCTTTTGCTGTTGTTATTCCAGCATCAATAAAATCATTTTCTCCATTTCTAACTCTAATATAATTATCTTTTTCTCTTGATAGAGCTATACCTTTAATTGTTATATCTTGCCCTTTTAATTTATCAGTTTTTGATTCGTAATTACTTCCTGAATCTGAGAATGTAACACAATAAATCCAAGTAAACTCGGCTGTTCCATCTGATTTAGCAGACCTGTAACCAAGTGCAAATGTTGGTGCTTTATCATTAGCAGAATCTATTAAAGTACCATTTTTATCTACTTGTTTTCCAAGTAATTTAGCAATTCTATCAAGTGGAAGTGTAGCAACTTTAAGTTCTACACTTGATTGTTGAAAAGAATTCATTGTTTGTTTTGGTAAGTCGTTACCCCAAAATATTGCCTCATTAAACTTAGGTGTATATTTAGCTGATAAAGCATCAGCTAAATAAAATGGTTCTTCTGTAATAAACTCTGTTGAGTTGTTTGTTAAAACTTTAGCTGCAAATATATCAGATAATCCTATAAATTTACCAAAACTATTTAATTCATTTTTCATATTCTCAATTCCTTTCTTCTTACATCATTTGTATTATTGTAAATTTGATACCGTATCTATAAATTTTAGTATCTGTTTCAAAAAAATAACGAGAGTCGTTAAAGTAACAACTATCGTTATTTAATATTAATTTAGTTATTTTCCCTTTTAAATCATTTAAAACTTTTCTATCAAGAGTCCATATATCAACTTGATATAATGTTTTAATAAATTTACACTGGTTATTCGCATAATCACTAGCATCAGTAAAAATATTATAAGGTTGATATGTTATATGAGTATCTTTTAATGCTCCATCATACCAACCAAAGCTTACCGTTACTCCAAGAGTATTTAATAATTTATATATATAAGCATCTAAGTCTATATCTTTTTGTATCATTTCTTTATGCTCCTATACTATCTTGCACAAGCTGCGTAAAAGTAGTTTGCACAAGATTAAAAAAATTTTCTCTATGCTTTTCAAGTGCGGGCTGTAAAAATGGATGTGGTGCAATTCTTGAAGTTCCCCATTCTGCAAATTTAGCATAAAAATAAGGACTTACATCACTTTTCTCCCATCCAATCCAAGCAAAATCATTTTTAATTTTAAGTGGTATTGCATCAGCTAAATGTGTTGGTGGCTCAACTCTAAAGTGCCCTGACTTATTCCATCTTCCTGATTTACTTCTATCTGCACTTACTGGTGCTAAACTTTTAGCTGTACTTTGTATTTCTTTACCTTCTTTTGTTACAATGCTATTACCTATTTTAGCTATTTCATGAGGATTTGAAAGTTCTACAACTTTAGCCATTAATTCTTTTAATTCACTTATATCAAAGCTACAATTACCCATATGCAACTACTACAATCACTATATATTCTTTTGGATACCTATAGGGATCTACGCTTGCAACTGTATATTTAACTTTATTAAATTCAATTATTATATTCTTAATACTTTCATCAGATAATAATTCAATGGCTTTTTTACAATATCTAATAGAAATATTAAGACTTTTATTAATATCTAAATTTGTAGCTTCAAACTGTAATTTACTAAAGTATTTATTAACACTTGCCCAACATTTATACTTTGCTTCTGGCTTATTATTTACTCTATAACCATCAGTATCTATGCCATTTTCTTCTTTATAAAAACTAATTCTATTATTTAGCTGCATTTATATTGCCACCACCATATTTTAATTGTGCCATCATTGATGTTAATGTGAACCTAACTTGATTAGATACTTTCTTATCTGTAGCAAGTTCTCTATGAGTATACCAATCATAAGCTAATATCTTGCAATAAAGTACTGCTGTGTTACATTCTGAGGTAAATCTTATTCCTGTTGCATTAAATAAATATTCCTCAGCAGCTAATAGAAGTCCTGTTATTAAATCATCATCTTCGCCATCACAATCAACTCTTAAATAATTTTTAGCATCTTCTAATTTTACTATCATAAAATATTAAACTGCTGGCTTCTCAGCATCTGAATTCGCAACTTCTATTCCGTCTTTTGGAATCTCTAATATTAATAAAGCGTCTGAATCTTTTACGTTTCCATCGATGTTCATCATGATTCTTGCTTTAGTTGTATTCGTTTCAAATGCTCCTGCTCCAATATTTGTTGTAGCAAGTTGATATGATCCATCTGAAAAATACTTATAACCTTGCTTTGGATCACCAAGTAATATAGGAATAGTAGTATCAGTTTTCATAACATCATTAGGTATTTCAAGTACTGGAAGTCCAAGGAATAAATATTGTGTTGATTGTTTTGGATCTGGTTGTAAATAAGGTTTTCCAAGTTTATCTTCAAGTGAATCTAAGTAATTAAATCCATCTTGATTAACTATCCACATTGAAGTTGCTTTAAATATATTTAAAAGCTTAACATTTTTTGCACTTTTAAAATCATTAAGTGTAGGTGTTTTAGCCATTACAACTTTAGTATATTTATCAGTTGTAAATATACCTGTGGCATGAGCGTCTCCACCAACTCCATATAAAATTTCAAAGTTTCTTGTAACTCTAACTTTATCTACAAACCAATTAATTATCCATGTTTCAAGTGATGCATCAGCATATTTTAATAAATCATTAGGTATAGACATAAAATCACCTAAATCTTTTAATGAGAATGTTAATTTTTGAAGTGTTGGAGTATCTCCACTTACTGGAATTGCTTTGTTTTCAACTAATGGTTGCATAGGTTTTTGATTTGCTCTTGTTTCGTAAACTCTGCTACCCGTTTTAGCTGCAACAAGTTCGAAATCTGTTAAGTTATATAAATCTGTTCCATCTTGTAATATTGTATTTATTTTTGTTTGAATATCAGCAGGTATCG
>NZ_CAMQRY010000035.1 GCF_947036855.1 uncultured Clostridium sp. | reverse complement strand
CTTACACCATCTTTTTTTAATGCTGAATACATTGGTGGAACTTGCATTATATCTCCAAGAAAGCTATTCACTACATCTAGTGCTTCCTCTTCTTTAACTCCACTAGGATCTTGTTCTCTTACTACCTTACCTTCTAAATCATAAGTATCAGTAACTTTGCCAAGTTCTAGTGAAACTCTATAAACTTTTTTGTTTTCCATTATATATTCAATTATCTTAGTTGCTCTACCTATACAAATAGGTAAAACACCACTAGCTTCTGGATCTAAAGTCCCTGTATGTCCTACTTTTTTTATTTTAGCAATTTTTCTTACCCTTGCTACAACATCAAATGATGTTTCACCTGTGTTTTTACAAATATTAATTACACCATTCATCTTAAATCAACTCTTTTTCTAATTTTTCTATTACTAACTTTTTAGCTTCATCTATTGTTACATTTTGAATTTTAGCTCCAGCGGCTTTAGTATGGCCACCACCATTAAACATTTCTGCTATTTTTCTAACATCTAATGTATCTTTTGATCTAAAACTTATTTTAACATCTGGAGTTGCTTCTTTTAATAAAATACAACCTTCTGTTCCTTCTATTTTATTTCCAAGTGAAACTAAATCTCCAGTATCTTCTTTTTCTCTATCAATAAGTTCTAACATTTCTTCTGTAATCTTCATTAGAACTATTTTACCATTACATACAAGTTCCATTTCATCAAGAACTTTTCCTGTAAGTTTCATTTTACCAAATGTTTTATTATCAAATAAATCTCTATGAACTTCATCATGCTTTATCCCACTACTTACAAGTTCTCCTGCTATATTATGTGTTTTCTTTGTAGCATTTGAATACCTGAATGAACCAGTATCAGTAACAATACCAGTATATAATGTTTTAGCTATGCTTTCTGTTATTTCAATATTCATCTGTGTTAAAAGCCCATATATTACTTCGCATGTTGCTGAAGCATCTGTATCCACATAATTAATATCTCCATACTTATCATTTGATAAATGGTGATCTATATTAATTAATTTACCTTCAAAACCTTCTATATCTCCAGCTATTCTTTCTTTATTTCCGCAATCTAATACTATTACACAATCTGTTCCTTCAGTTGGTTTTAGACTTTCGCCTGTTATTTCCTCAATATAAGGAAGGAAGCCTAGATTATCCGAAGGTTTATCCTTCGAAATAACATAAGCTTCTTTTCCATAATTCCTTAAGCCTTGGAGAAGTGATAAAACACTCCCCGTAGCATCACCATCTGGAGAAACATGAAATGTTATAGCAATTTTATTGACAGAATCAATATAATCTATTATTTCATGTAAACTCATTTTTATTTCTCCTTTATTTTAGCAAGTAAAGAATCTATATACATACCTTGCGCTATTGAAGAATCTCTTTCAACAACAACTTGTGGTGTTACTCTTAGTTTAACTCTTTTTCCAAGTTCTTTTCTTATAAAGCCAGCTGACTTTTTGATTGCCTCAAAAGTCGCCTCTTCTTGTTCTTTAGTTGTTCCAAATATGCTTAAATACACATTTGCAAAACTTAAGTCCTTAGTAACTTTAACTTCAGTAACACTAACCATTGCTGTAATTCTAGGGTCTTTAACATCATTTCTTATGATATCACTAACTACCTTCTTTACTTCTTCGTTAATTCTTCCACTTCTGTGGTTTGCCATCTGAAATCACCTCGTCTTAAAGTTCTTTTCTTATTATCTGTTCTATGATATAAGCCTCAATAATATCGCCTTCTTTGATATCATTGTAGTTTTCAATGCTTAATCCACATTCATAACCAGCTTTTACTTCCTTAGCATCATCTTTGAATCTCTTAAGTGAAGCAAGTTTACCTTCTTTAACAACTATGCTATCTCTTATAATTCTGATTCCTGCATTTCTTGTTATTTTACCATCAAGTACATAACATCCAGCTATTGTACCAACAGCAGATATTTTATAAGTAGCTCTGATTTCAACATTTCCAAGAACAACTTCTCTTTCTATTGGATCAAGCATACCTATCATAGCTGACTTAACATCTTCAATCGCTTCATATATTATGCTATATGTTTTAATTGAAACTTCTTCTTTTGTAGATAAAACTGTTGCCATTACTGTAGGTCTTACATTAAATCCTATAAGAACAGCATTAGAAGCTGATGCAAGTGTTACATCTGTTTCTGTTATAGCTCCAACTCCACCATGTATAACTCTTACCTTAACATCATCAGTACTTAATTTTTCAAGTGATCCTTTTATTGCTTCAATTGAACCTTGTACGTCCGCTTTAACAATAACTGATAACTCTTTAACTTTTCCTTCTTTGATTTGGCTATATAAGTCTTCAAGTGAAACTCTATTTGAAGTATTAAAGTTTTCTTGTCTTTGCTTAGCAACTCTTTTTTCAGCCATTTGTCTAGCAGTCTTCTCATCTTTAACAACTACAAATCTATCTCCTGCAGCTGGAACTTCTGATAATCCTAATATCTCAACTGGTATTGATGGTCCTGCAACTTTAATTGCTTTACCAGCATCATCAAACATAGCTCTGATTCTTCCATAAGTATTACCTACAAATATAGAATCTCCAACATTTAATGTACCATCTTGAACTAGAAGTGAAGCTACAGCTCCTCTACCTTTATCAAGTTTAGCTTCTATTACAGTCCCTTTAGCTTTTCTATGAGGATTAGCTACAAGTGATTGCATTTCTGATGTTAATACTACCATTTCAAGTAAAGTATCAAGACCTTCGCCTGTTTTAGCTGATACTGGAACTGCTATAACTTCTCCGCCCCAATCTTCAACAACTAAACCATGCTCTGCAAGTCCTTGCTTAACTTTCTCAATATTAGCACCTTCTCTATCAATTTTATTGATAGCAACTATCATTGGAACTTTAGCAGCTTTACAGTGGTTTATAGCTTCTGCAGTTTGTGGCATTATTCCATCATCTGCTGCAACAACTAATATAACAACATCAGTTATTTGTGCTCCTCTAGCTCTCATAGCTGTAAAAGCTTCGTGACCTGGAGTATCTAAGAATGTTAATGTTTCTCCATCCTTATTGATTGTATAAGCACCTATATGTTGTGTAATTCCACCAGCTTCTCCAGAAGCAACCTTAGCTTTTCTTATTGCATCAAGTATTGATGTCTTACCATGGTCAACGTGTCCCATAACTGTTATGATAGGTGGTCTTGATTCTAATGAATCAGTATCTACATCTTCTTCTTCAAACTCTTCAAGAACTTCTTCTACTTCTTCTTTATATGCTTGAACTTCAAACTTAGCTGCAACTTTTTCTGCTGTTTCAAAGTTTATTTCTTGGTTAAGACCAGCCATAACACCCTCAAACATTAAAGTTCTTATAACTTCGTTGTTTGGTTGATTAAGCTTTTCTGCTAAATCTTTAACAGTTATTGTCTCACCAATTTCTATAGCTTCTATTGCAAGTTCTTCAGCTTCTTCAACTTTTGAACCTTTTTTCTTTTTCTTTTTCTGAACATTGTTAACTTCATCTGCAAGCTCTTCTTCATATTTATCAACTATACTCTTAGAGTCATCACCTGATAATAATTCTTTAATAAGTGCTGCATCATCTTCCTCGATAACACTCATGTGATTTTTAGCTTCAACGCTAAATTCTTCCATTAATATTCTTATAAGGTCCTTACTAGATACCTTTAATTCCTTTGCCAATTCATATACTCTTATTTTTGACATATATTCACCCCCGAAAGTATTTATAGTACTTGCTCTAAATCATAAGATTTAAGCTTATCAGCCATATTCTTATTAAGAACTCCAACTATATTTATCTCTTTTTTACCTATACTAAGCCCTAATTCTTCTTTTGAAAAACCATCCATACATTGTATGTTTAACTTTTCACATTTTTTCATAAATTTTTCTTTTGACTTAGCTGATATTTCATTTGAAAAAATAACAAGATGTACTTTTTTCTTTCCTATTATTTCTTCACATTTATTGTATCCATCTAAAATATTTCCTGATCTTTTTACAAGTCCTAGGAAACTTAAAAATTTACTTCTCATTCGCAATCTCATCCTTCAATCTTTCATAGATTTCATTATCAATATTGCTCGATAGATTTCTATTTAATCTTCTTGCTTTAATTGCTTTTTCTAAACATTCAACTTCCTTGCATATATATGCACCTCTGCCAGACATTTTCCCTGTTAAATCTACAGAAATATTATTTTCCTTATCTTTAACAATTCTTATTAAATCTTTTTTAACCTTCATTTCCATGCAACCATTACACATTCGCATTGGAACTTTTTTAATATTCATATTATCACCCCTTTAGAGTAATATTATTCTGATACAGCTTCTGATTGTGTTTGACTTTTGATGTCAATTTTCCAACCAGTTAATTTTGCAGCTAATCTTACATTTTGACCTTCTTTTCCAATTGCAAGTGATAATTGTGAATCATCAACTACAACTCTCGCTGATTTTGCATCTTCATTTACGGCTACACTTATTACATTAGCTGGGCTTAAAGCATTTTTGATATAAGTATCTGGCTCATTGCTCCATTTTATTATATCAATTTTTTCATTTTTAAGTTCATTAACAATCTTTTGAACCCTTGTTCCCTTGTGTCCAACACAAGCTCCCATTGGATCAACTGTATCATCATTTGAGCAAACTGATATTTTTGTTCTTGATCCAGCTTCTCTAGCAATACTCTTTATTTCAACTATACCTTCGAATATCTCTGGAACTTCAAGTTCAAATAATCTTTTTACAAGACCTGGATGTGTTCTTGAAACTAATACTTGTGGTCCTTTTGTGCTATCTCTAACTTCAACTATATAAAGCTTTAACTTTTCGTTAAAGTCATAGTGTTCACCTGGCATTTGCTCATTAGGCCCAAGAATTGCTTCTATTTTTCCTAGATCAACAAATGCATTTAGTTTATCTTTTCTTAAAACAACACCTGTTATTATATCATGTTCTTGCTCTGAGAACTCGTTATATATAACACTTCTTTCAGATTCTTTGATTTTTTGAATTACCATTTGCTTTGCAAGTTGCGCTGCAACTCTACCAAAGTTTTTAGGTGTAACTTCAACATCTACTATATCCTCAAGTTGTAATCTTGGATTTATTGCTTTTGCTTCTTCTAATGTAACCTCTGTTGAATCATCATAGACTTCTTCAACAACTTCTTTTTGAGCAAAGACTTTTATTGAACCGTCTCTTTCTCTTCTCATTTTTACATTTTGTGCCTGGCTTGAATAGTTCTTTTTATATGCTGCAACTATCGCCTCATCTATTACTTGAATTAAGTCTGCTTCACTGATACCTTTTTCATTTACGATTTCAGTTAATGCTCCTAGAAACTCATTTTTCATTTTATATCCTCCCTTATATATCGCCTTCTAAATTAGCTGATTTAATTTGCACTCTTGGAATTATTACTTCCTTGCTATTAACCTCAACTATTATCTCTTCAGATTTTACTTCCTTTAAAGTCCCTTCAAATTTTTTAGAATTCTCTAATGGACTCTTAAGTATAACTCTTATTTTTTTCTCTAAAACTCTATTAAAATGCTCATCATTATGTAGTGCTCTATACACACCTGGTGATGAAACTTCTAAATAATCTACATTTATCTTCTTTTCCATTTGCTTTTCATCAAAAACATCATTAATTTTTCTACTTACACTTTCACAATCCTTAAAATCTACTTTTCCGTCTGGATTTTCTATGTAAATTCTTAAATAGTCTTCTCCAGCTTCTTTTATATATTCTAAGTGGTAAAGCTCATAATTTATTTCTTTTATTATAGGGTTGAATAGAGTAATTAGCTCTTCTAATACTGTATTTTCCATTATACTTCTTCCCTCCTTATTCAGTTTTCATATATAGTATTCCTCTTTAGCCCAGTATTTAAACATATACAAAAACGCAACTTTTTAATCAGCTGCGTTTAAATAGAAAGAGTGGGATTTAAGACCCACTCTTATAATTCAAGCTATTAGTTTCATACTTTATGCCTTAATTCTAGCATATACCATAATTTATTACAAGTTTATTTTTATTTTCTAAAAAAGACTAATTTGATTTGTTTCTTGAAGGGTTGATATGCATCCATGGACAGTTAAAGCTTCTATCACAGTTTTAGATACCTTTGCTCTTATTCTAATATCTTCTTTTGAAATAAACTCTCCATCAACTCTTACTTCAACAATAGATTTAGCCGCATTATCACCAACACCCTGCAATGCATTTAATGGTGGTGTTATACTTTTATCCTCTTCTATTTTAAATTTAAGCGCATTTGATTTATATATATCTACTTTATTTAATTTAATTCCTCTTTTACACATTTCATAGGCTATTTCAAGTGTTGTTAGAGTTCCTTTTTCTTTTGTACTTATTGCATTTCCAAGTGCATTAAGTTCTTTCATTTTAGCACTTATAAATGCTTCTCCTCTACATATTAAATCAGCATCAAAATCATCTGCTCTAACAGTAAAGTATGTCGTATAATATGCTATTGGGTAATAAACCTTAAAGTATGCTACTCTAACCGCCATCATAACATAGGCAACAGCATGCCCCTTAGGGAACATATACTTTATCCTTTTACAAGATTCTATATACCAATCTGGAACATCATGCCCCTTCATTGTAACTTCATCCTCTTCTGATAGACCTTTCCCTTTTCTTACCTTTTCCATTATTGTAAAAGCAGTTTTAGGTTCTAAGTCTTTATACATTAAATAAACCATTATATCATCTCTTGTTGAAATACAATCTTTTAGAGTTGTATATCCTTCTTTTATAAAATACTGTGCATTATTAAGCCAAACATCAGTACCATGTGATAGTCCTGATATTCTTACAAGATCAGCAAAACTTCTTGGTTGTGTATCTAGTAGCATCTGTCTTACAAATTTTGTTCCAAACTCTGGAAGCCCATAACTTCCTACTTCACAGCCCAAATCTTCTTTTGTAATTCCAAGTGCATCTGTAGATGTAAATAAACTTATTACTTTTGAATCATTTAATGGTATAGCTTTTGGATCTATTCCAGTTAAATCTTGTAGCATCCTTAAAACCGTAGGATCATCATGCCCTAGTATATCAAGTTTTAAAAGTCTACCACTTATTGAGTGATAGTCAAAATGTGTTGTTATTATATCACTTGTCATATCATCAGCTGGATGCTGGATTGGACAAAAATTATATATTTCATTATCTCTTGGTACAACCATTATTCCACCTGGGTGCTGACCTGATGTTCTTTTAACTCCTGTACATCCCATTGTTAATCTTTCTATTTCAGCCTGTGATACAGTCTTATCTCTCTCATCAAGATATTTCCTAACATATCCATAAGCTGTTTTTTCTGCTACTGTACCTATTGTTCCAGCTTTAAAAACATAGCCTTCTCCAAATAATACTTCTGTATACTTATGAACTACTGATTGATACTCACCTGAAAAATTAAGATCTATATCAGGTTCTTTATCTCCTTCAAATCCTAAGAATGTTTCAAATGGTATATCATGCCCATCTTTTATATACACAGTTCCACAGTCAACACAGTCTTTATCTGGCAAATCTGCTCCTGAACTTATAGAACCATCCATAAAGAACTCTGACTTTTTACAATTCGGGCAAATATAATGTGGTGGTAATCCATTAACTTCAGTTATATCAGTCATTGTAGCTACAAATGATGATCCAACTGACCCTCTTGATCCAACTAAATAACCATCTTCTAATGATTTAGCAACCAATTTTTGTGCTATTAGATATAGAACTGCATACCCATTACTTATAATAGAGTTAAGCTCTTTATCAACTCTTTTTTGTACAACTTCTGGTAATACATCACCATATATTGAATGAACTTTGTTTAATGTCATATTTTTTATATCATCTTCTGCCCCATCAATCTTAGGTGGGAATGTTTCATCTGGTATTGGTTTGATATTATCTATCATATCTGCAATTTTATTAGTATTTTCTATTACAACTTCCCTTGCAGCTTTAACACCTAAATATTCAAACTCCTTTAACATCTCGTCTGTTGTTCTATAGTATAGTGGTGGTTGATTATCTGCATCTTTAAATCCTTGTCCTGCCTGTATCACTGCTCTAAATACGCTATCTTCTGGATTTAAAAAATGCACATCACAAGTTGCAACAACTGGTTTCCCCATACTTTTTCCGATTCTATATATCTTTTCATTCATCTCTCTAAGCTCTTGTTCCCCTGATACATTACCTTTTCTAATAAGATATTCATTATTTTTTATTGGTTGTATTTCTAAATAATCATAAAATTCTGCTATTGCTTTAATTTCATCATCTGTCTTTCCTTCAAGCACAGCTTTATAAACTTCTCCACCCTCACAAGCTGAACCAAGTATTAACCCTTCTTTCATTTCAGACAGTAATGTTTTAGGAATTCTTGCCCGCCTTGAAAAATGTTCTAAGTGGGCTTTTGATACTATTTTATATAAATTTTTAATTCCAGCCTGTGTTTTAGCAAGCACTATTATATGATTTGTTGGTTGTTTTTTTACATCAACATTTTCTAAAAATCTTTTATTTAAAGAATTTAAATCATTAATTTCCATTTCTTCTTTTAATTTTTCAAAACAAACCAAAAGAATATCACATGTAGCTTTAGCATCATCTACTGCTCTATGATGACTATCTAGTACTATCCCTAAATATTTTGCTACAATATTTAATTTAACTTTTTTAAGTTCTGGATACAAGAATCTAGCGAGTGGAACTGTATCTAGCACTTGATTATTAAATTCTTTACCTAAATCCCTAAGATTTTTCTTTACAAAACCTACATCAAAAGGAGCATTATGTGCTACCATTGTTGCATCTCCTGCAAACTCCATAAATTCTGGCAATACTTCCTCTATTAATCTAGCACCTTTAAGCATTTCATCTGTTATTCCTGTAAGTTCTACAATTATAGCTGGTAAGTTTCTTTCTGGCTGAACAAAACTACTATATCTATCAATAATTTCTCCACCTTTAATTTTAACAGCACCAATTTCTATAATCTTATCATTTTTACTTGAAAAACCTGTTGTTTCAAGGTCGAAAATTACAAACTCATCATCAAATGTTCCTGTGTCTCCATTCATAACAACAGGTGTTCCATTATTAACTAAATATCCTTCAACACCATAAAGAATTTTTACACCAAACTTTTTCCCAGCACTTTGTGCATCTGGAAATGCTTGAACTACTCCATGATCAGTTATCGCTATTGATTTATGACCATATTTAGCAGCTCTTTCAACTAAAGATTTTACTGATGATACAGCATCCATACTACTCATGGTTGTATGAAGATGAAGTTCAACCCTCTTCTCTACTGAGTTATCTGACCGTTCAATTTTCTTCATCTTTAATATATCTTTACCCATTATGACTACTTCTTTTGCATATGTATCCATAATAGCTTCACCTCTTACTTTACAGTGAAGACCTTTTTCTATATTTTCAAGAACAAATTCAGTATCTTTTGGTCTAAGGAAACATTTTACTGCTATTGAACTTGTATAATCTGTTACATAGAATGTTAAAATTATTTTCCCAGCTTTTGTTTCATATATTTCTTTCTTAAATACATCTCCAACAACTGTTACATATCCTGAAGTTTCATTTATATCAACAATTTCCATTGCATCTTGTTTAATTTCTCTTCCAAGTATAGTATTTTCACTTCTCTTAGCTGACTCTCTATTTTCATAGTATTCCTTAGCTTCATATGTCTTAGCTTTACTTGGATCAACTTCTTTAAGCGGTGCATCTGATTGTCTTGCTTTTATCTCATTTATCATTTGCTTTTCTACATTTTCTTGATCTTTAATATAAGAATTGTCCGCAAAGGCTTCATTATATACAAATTCAATACTACTCTCAATTCCAAACATCGTTTTAATAGTATTTCTTATTAACATATCAACTTTCTTCTTTTTTGCATTCTCAATTAAATATGCAAAACCTGACTCTAAAATTATTTTATCACCATCAAGCTTTCTTTCACCTGTTGTTAAAAGTGGTTTAAGCATAGGATATTTATTTACTATGTTACCCACTGCATCAATCCAATATTCTTTAATAAGTTCATCAAGTTTCATATCTTTTAAATCTATATATATAACAAGCTCTATATCCATTTTAAAACCTAAAACTTTATTTATATATCCTTTTATAATTTCACAATTTTCATTATTTATCTTATCTTTACTTCTTATTATTGCCTTTAATATATTTTTATTTTTTACAAGTTGAAACTTTTCTAATGTAAATTCTAAATCCTCTAGAATTTCATCATTTTTTAGTGTTTTATTGATTTTTTTAATAAATTCTTCACTCAAAAACAACTCTCTCCTTCCATTCGTTTATAAAGAAAATAAAAGGACTCTCTATTAAAGAGTCCTTTATTTTTTAATTCTTATAATTCTTCTTCTATAATCCTAAGTAACTCTGAAACAAGCTCTTCTTCTTTTACTTTTTTAATTACTTTACCTTTTTTGAAGATAATCCCCTCACCTTTTCCACCAGCAAGACCAATATCTGCTTCTCTAGCTTCTCCTGGTCCGTTAACAACACATCCCATTACAGCTACTTTTATATTTTTCTTAGAATCTGATAATTTTGATTCTACCTCATTTGCTATTCCAATTAAATCTATCTCTGTTCTACCACATGTAGGACATGATATAAATTCTATTCCTTCTTTTAAGAAACCAAAGTTCTTAATTATCTCTTTCCCAACTTTAATTTCTTCAACAGGGTCTCCTGTTAATGATATTCTTATAGTATCACCAATTCCCTCTGCAAGCAAAGTTCCAATTCCTATTGAAGATTTTATTGTTCCTCTCCAAATAGTTCCTGCCTCTGTAACTCCTAAGTGAAGTGGATAATTAACTTTTTCTGATGCAAGTCTATATGATTCTATCATAACCTTAATATTTGAAGATTTTATTGAGATTACAATATCTCTAAAATCAAGTTCTTCTAAAATAGCTACATGTTCAAGTGCACTTTCAACTAATGCTTCAGGGCAAACTTTTCCATATTTCTCAAGTTGTGCTTTTGAAAGTGAACCTGAGTTAACACCTATTCTAATAGGAATATTTTTAGCCTTACAAGCCATAACAACTGCTTCAACTCTATCTCTACTTCCAATATTACCAGGATTTATTCTTATAGCTGCAATTCCATATTCTACGCATTTCAATGCAAGTCTATAATCAAAATGTATATCTGCAACAACTGGAATATTAGATTTTTCTACTATTTCTTTTATAGCTTCTGCTGCTACCATATCAGGCACTGCACATCTTACAATATCACAGCCTGCATCTTCAAGTTCTTTAATTTGTGCAAGAGTTGCTTTTGCATCTCTTGTATCAGTATTTGTCATTGATTGAATTGTAACTCTTGAATCTCCACCAACAAATACATTTCCAACTTTTACTTTTCTTGTTTTCTTTTTCTCAAAAGCAAAACTATTCTCTTCATTATTAAATAATATATTTTCTGTCTTTATATTTTCCATCTTTACACCTCTTATATACTAACTGGGAATATAATATCTTTTAATATTACAACAGCCATAAATGCCATAAGCAGCATAAATCCTACCATATTTATTGCATTTAATATCTTTGTAGGTATTTTTTTTCTTGTTATACCTTCTATAAGAACTGCTAAAATATGTCCACCATCAAGTGCTGGAATTGGTAGTAAATTAAATACTCCTATATTAACACTTAAAAATGCTGTTAGTTTCATAAGATTCCATATACCAACTTTTGCTGCTTCTCCAGCCATTCTTATTATTGTAACTGGACCACCAACATCAGTCTTAAAATTAACATCTCCAGTTATAAGCATTTTAAAGCTTGTAAGAGTTTGGCTTATTGTACCAATAAGTTCTCTTCCACCTTCTTTTATACTATCTATAATTCCTGGGTTATTAATTTTTTCATTATATACACCTATGATATATTGCCCACTTTCTGATTTTATTGGTTTTATTTTTTTAGTTATTATATTACCATCTTGTTCAAACTCTATATCTACTGCCTCACCTTTTTCCATTGCAATTCCAACTACAAGGTCATCAGGAGTCATCAGTTTTTTTCCATTTACTCTAAGTAAAGTATCATCTTTTCTTATCCCTGCTTCATATGCTGGAGATTTATCTGTAACATCTGATACATTATTAGTTGTATACCCAAAATTCATAGTAATCGCTGTAAATAATACAAGCCCAAGTACAAGGTTCATAAATGCCCCTGCAAAAAATACTATAAATCTTATAAGTGGAGATTTGTTAGATAAAGCTCTTTTATCATCTTCATCTACTTTTCCCTCTTCCTCAGATTCTCCATACATTTGAACAAATCCACCTATTGGAAGTGCTCTAATACTGTAATCTGTTTCTCCTTTTGTAAAAGAGAATAACTGCGGACCCATTCCTATTGAAAACTCTAAAACTTTCACTCCACTAAGCTTTGCTGCTGTAAAATGTCCAATTTCATGTATCAATATAATTAATCCAAATGCTAGTATAGCTAAAATTATACTCACTAAATATACCCCTCCTAAAATTCACCTATTTAATTTTCATATTTTCCATAAATATATGCTCTGACATCTTTATCCTTATTAATAATATTATCAAGTGTTACTTCCTCTTTATAGTTAAAGTTCTCCATACACTCTTTTATTATTCTTTCTATATCTAGATATGATATTCTCTTTCTAAGGAATAAATCAACTGCTGCTTCATTTGCACCGTTTAATATAGCTGGCATAAGTCCCCTAACTTTTCCTGCCTCAAATGCATATTTTAAACATGAAAATACTTCTGTATCTGGAACTTCAAAATTCAAACTTTTTATAGTTTTAAAATCAAGTCTTCCACCAATATTTCCCGCTCTTTTTGGATAATTTAAAGCATACTGTATTGGAAGTTTCATATCTGGAACTCCAAGTTGTGCTATAACTGCCCCATCTTCATACTCAACCATTGAATGTACTATTGACTCTGGATGAACAACCACTTCTATATTTTCATACGGACAATCAAATAAGAAATGTGCTTCTATAACCTCAAGCCCTTTATTCATAAGAGTTGATGAATCTATTGAAATTTTTTGTCCCATATTCCACTTAGGATGCTTTAAAGCTTTCTCAACAGTTACTTCTTCTAACATCTCTTTTGTATATCCTCTAAATGGACCACCTGATGCTGTTAAAAGTATTTTATATGTTTTATTATGTGAATTTCCTTGTAAAGCTTGGAATATAGCACTATGCTCTGAATCTACAGGAAGTATTTTCACACCTTTTTCTTTTGCAAGGTTCATAACTAGTTCACCTGCTACAACTAAAGTTTCCTTATTAGCAAGTGCTATATCTTTACCTTTATTTATAGCTTCAACAGTTGGTCTTAAACCAATCATTCCAACAACAGATGTTACAACTATGTCAACCTCATCAATTGTTGCAATTTCTATAAGCCCATCCATTCCATAAACTATTTTAGTATTTATGTTTTCTTTTTCTATAATAGAACTTAATTCTTCAAAAGCTGTCCTATCAGTGATTGCTACACGTGGAACTTCAAATTCTTTGATTATATCAAGAGCAAGTTTAATATTCTTATGCGCTGATACTCCCTTTAAACTGAATTCCCCCTTGTGAAATCTTAAAACCTCTAGAGTTTGTGTTCCTATCGAACCTGTAACTCCTAGTATAGAAATATTTTTCATCTAAGTCTTCTCCCTCTTGAAAAAATTATATATATTAAAGTTTAATTAATTACCTACATACAAATTCTATTTTAAATCATTATAGAATTAAATACAACTTTTGTTAAAATCTATTAACATACATATATTTTTAGTTAACAATTTTAAAGAGCCTATTTAAAATTAATTAAATAAGCTCTTTAAATTACGCTACCTGCTCCTCTTTAGCTATCTTTTTTGCTGCTTTTCTTTTCTCTAAAGCATCTACAGTTATTGCTGCTACAGCTGAACCAGTAACATTTGTTGCTGTTCTCATCATATCAATAACAGAGTCTACAGCCATAGTTATAACTATTCCCTCTAAAGGAAGTCCAATAGTTGTTAAAACTACTGTAGTTGCCATAGTAGCTGAACCAGGAACTCCAGCTATACCTATAGAAGCAATTATAGCAGTTACTATAATAAGTCCATATGAGTATAAATTTAACTCTACTCCAAATACATTAGCTACAATAATTGCAACCATAGCTGGATATATCCCCCCACATGCATTCATTCCTACAGTTGACCCAAGTGGAGCTACAAAATTTGCAACGCTCTCTGAAACTCCAAGATTCTCAACTAAAGATTTTATAGTTACAGGCAATGTTCCATAACTACTTTGACTTGTAAAAGCTACCACTTGTGCTGGGAATATCCCCTTGAAGAACTCAATTGGATTTCTTCTAGCTATAAAAGCAACTATTGGTGTATGAACTATAAGCATATGAATCACACATGCAATGTATAATGCAACAAGTACAAGTAGTAAAGACTTCATAGATTCTATTCCATTTCTTGCAGCAGCTGCTGCTATAAGACCAAATATTCCATAAGGTATAAACTGTAAAACTATTTTTGTTATTCTCATAACAATATCATATGTTGCTAGTATAAAATCTTTAAATGGTTTTACTCTTTCTGGATTTTTATTATCTTCTATACTAAGTGCTACTGCTATAAATAATGAAAATATTATTATTGGTATAATTTTATTATCAACAATAGCTGCAATAGGATTAGATGGTAAAAAATCTACTATAACTTGTGATAAAGTTGGTACTTCTCTTGGTACAAACCCTTCAACTGCCTCAAAAATAATTCCATCTCCAAGACTAAATGCCTTTGCTACTACAATTCCAATAAAAGCTCCAATTCCTGTTGTTGAAAGTAAGATTATTAAAGTTTTAGTTCCTATACTTTTTAATTTTTTAATATCCTTAAACCTAAGTACACTTGTTATAAGTGAAACACTTACAAGTGGTACTATAATCATTTTGATAAGTGACATATATCCTCTACCAAGTGTCTGTAAAAATATTATATCCTTTTTAAAAATAATTCCTAGTGTAAGTCCAAGTCCAAGTGCTGTTAATGTTGCATAACTAAATTTCCCTGTTTTTTTCTTTACTAAATAAATAACATATAAAGATCCTATTGATAATATAATTCCTAAAATAAACTTAATATCCATAATTATTTCCTCCATCATTTTAATTAATGCTGGCCAGCATTTCAAAGTATAAAAAAAACTCCTGCCTCTGTAAATTACAGAGGCAGAAGTTATACTTCCGCGGTTCCACTCTATTTAGGCATAAAAATACCTATCTCAGATTCAAGTACGATATAATACTCTAGCTCTATAATGGGAGCTCCCATAAAATCATACTCTAATTTCTGATTCTCTGCTCTAAGACGCACTTTAGCTTATTTCCATATAGGTATTCTCATCATCTAACCCTCTCTGTAATATTTCTAATATCGCTTACTCTTTCTTTTCATAGCATTTTTTATTTACTTAATTTTAATATATTCAAAAATACTAAAATAATTCCAACTTTTTAAAAAGATAAAAAAAAGATATCTCAAATGAGATATCTTATTTCCCTAAAACTAATGTAAGATAGAAAAATACTACAGTTCCTGAAAATAGAATACTATCAAATCTATCTAATATCCCACCATGTCCTGGTATTAATTTACTATAATCTTTGATTCCTGCGTATCTTTTTATTGAAGATGCAACAAGATCTCCAAACTGGCAGAATACACCACATATTAATCCTATAATTATATAATTATATAGCGCTATATCTTCTACTCTTCCTGTAGATATGACAAAATAACCAAATACTCCACAAACAACAGCTGCTCCAATTATTCCACCAATTGAACCTTCTATAGTTTTTTTAGGACTAACTCTTGGGCATAATTTATGTCTTCCAAATGCTCTACCTGCATAATATGCTGCTGTATCACAGAACCAAGATGCTAGGAATATAAGCCAAACTAAATAATCTCCTGAAGCTTTATTATTCACTAAGTAAATAAAACTAAATAATACTCCAACATATATAAATCCAAGCATTGTCATTCCTGCATCTATAAATGTATAACGTACATTTAAAACTGGTACACAAAGAAGTGCAAATGTTCCTAAAATTATTATATAAGATAGTACTGTAAAGTTATTACCTGTTAAATAATATACTGCAAGCATTATATATCCAATAAACATAACCGGTAACATCTTAGCAACTTTAACTGTTTTGTAAAATTCATACATTCCAATTATTGATAAGACAATAACAAGTCCTTTAAGCCAATTTCCACCTAAAAATATAAGTATAATAAATGGTGCCATTATAGCTGCACCTAGATATCTATTATCTAAATTCATAAAATCACCTCTTTATTTTTTAACCCCACCAAATCTTCTATCTCTATTTTGATAATCATAAATAGCCTCATGTAAGTCTTCCTCTGTAAAGTCTGGCCAATTCACATTAGAATACCAAAACTCTGAATATGCACATTGCCATAATAGGTAATTGCTTATTCTTTGTTCACCACTTGGTCTGATTATAATATCTGGATCTGGCATACCTTTTGTATCCAAATAACTTTCAAATAATTCCTCTGTCATAAGTTTTGAATCAACATTATCATCTAAACATTTCTTTATAGCTCTTATTATCTCATCTCTTCCACCATAATTAAATGCTACATTTAAAACTACTCCAGTATTATTTTTTGTAAGTTCTTTAGCCATAGCTATTTCTTCCTGACAGAAAACAGGGATTTTTGTTAAATCTCCTATTGTTGTTATCTTAACATTATGCTCATTAAGACCTCTTATTTCTTTTCTTAAAAATTCAACTAGAAGTCTCATTATTGCATTTACTTCCTCTTTTGGTCTTTTCCAATTTTCAGTTGAAAATGCATATAAAGTAAGATATTTAACACAGAGGCTATCACATTCTCTAAGAACTCGTCTTATAGTTTCAGCTCCTGCTTTATGCCCAAGTGTTCTTGCAAGACCTCTTTTTTTAGCCCATCTTCCATTTCCGTCCATTATTATAGCTATATGTTTTGGAATTCTCTCCATATCAAGAGCTATTTCTTCAACTTTTCCATTTTTTCTGCCCTTAAATATATTTATCATAAATATACCTCCTAGATATACTATAAACACCAATTTAATTAATGAAAAAACCTGCTAAAGAAGCAGGTTATTCATTATATACTCATAATTTCTTTTTCTTTAACTACAACTTCTTTATCTACTTCTTTTATGAACTTATCAGTGATTTTTTGAACTTTGTCCTCACCTGTTTTCATTTCATCTTCTGTAATTTCGTTGTTTTTCTTAAGACCTTTGATTTTATCATTTGCATCTCTTCTTATAGATCTTAATGCAACTTTTGAATCTTCTCCAGCTTTCTTAACTTTTTTAACAAGATCTTTTCTTGTTTCTTCTGTTAATTCTGGTATTATAAGTCTTATCATTGTTCCATCATTTGAAGGATTCATTCCTAAATCTGACTTAAGTATAGCTTTTTCAATATCTTTAAGTGCTGATTTATCCCATGGTGCAATAGCTAATATTCTTGGCTCTGGTACTGATACGTTAGCTACTTGTGATATAGGACACATAGCTCCATAACACTCAACTTCTATTCTATCAAGCATTCTTGGGTTAGCTCTTCCAGCTCTTAATGTTCCTAAATCAGAAACTAAAACTGAAATTGTTTTAACCATTTTTTCTTCCATTAACTTTGTTATTGTATTCATTCAAATTCCTCCTATTTAACTTTAGAAACTGTAGTTCCTATTTTATTTCCCATTGCTGCTCTTTTTATATTACCAACTTCATCAAGTGCGAACACTATTATTGGAATCTCATTATCCATACATAATGTTGTAGCTGTAGAATCCATTACTTGTAATCCTTGCTCTAAAACTTGTATATATGATAGACTCTCATATCTTTTAGCATCAGCATATTTATTAGGATCTTTATCATAAACTCCATCAACTTTCTTAGCTAAAAGTATTACTTCCGCTTCAATCTCAGCTGCTCTTAAAGCTGCTGCTGTATCTGTTGAGAAATATGGATTTCCTGTTCCTGCTCCAAATATAACAACTCTACCTTTTTCTAAGTGTCTCATTGCTCTTCTTCTTATATAAGGTTCAGCTATTTCTTTCATTTCAATAGCAGTTTGAACTCTTGTATCAACACCTAAAGCTTCTAAAGAATCTTGAAGTGCTAATGCATTTATTGATGTTGCAAGCATTCCCATATAATCTGCAGTTGTTCTGTCCATCCCAGTACCTTCTCTACCTCTCCAGATATTTCCACCACCAACAACAGCTCCAACTTCTACTCCTGCATCTACAAGTTCTTTAACTTCTTTTGCAATTCTTGTTGCTACTTCAAAATCAATTCCAAAACCATTTTTTCCAGCTAAAGCCTCACCTGATAACTTTAACATTACTCTTTTATACTTACAAGCTTCCATTTACAAAATCCTCCATCAATAAAATACTTTATTCTTAAAAAAAGAGAACACGCATGTGTTCTCTATTGTTTTTTATTTCTTATTTTGCACCCATTTTAGCAACTTCTTCTGCGAAGTTCTCTTCAGCTTTCTCAATTCCTTCGCCTCTTTCGAATCTCATGAATTTAGTGACTGTTATTGGTGAACCAACTTCTTTTGACTTAGCTTCAACAAGTTTAGCTATTGTCATCTCTCCATCTTTAACCCAAACTTGATCTAATAAACAGATCTCTTTTAAGTATTTCTTAATTCTTCCTTCAACCATTTTAGCAACGATTTTCTCAGGCTTTCCTTCGTTAAGAGCTTGAGCAGTTAAAACTTCTCTCTCTTTAGTTAAGATTGCTTGATCTATTTCAGCTTCTGAAATACAAACTGGGTTAACAGCTGCTATTTGCATACATATTTCTTTTGCTAAGTTTTCAACTTCTACTGATTCAGTAGCACATGAAAGTTCAACTAAAACTCCGATTCTTCCAGCTCCGTGGATATAATCTTTAACTGTTCCACTTTCTACTGAGAATTTCTCGAATCTTCTAAGATTCATGTTTTCTCCAATTTTAGCTATTAATTCTGTTAAAGTAGCTTGAACTGTTTGCCCATCTACTTCTGCAGCTAAAACTTCTTCTACTGAAGCAAAGTTTCCAGCTAATATAAGTTTAGCTATTACTTCTGATAAACCAACGAAATCTTCGTTTATAGCAACGAAATCTGTTTCACAGTTTAACTCTAATATAACTCCTGATTTCTTATCTTCTGAAATATAAGTTTTGATGATTCCTTCAGCAGCTATTCTTCCTGATTTCTTAGCTGCAGCAGCAAGACCTCTTTCTCTTAAAACATCTCCTGCTCTATCTATATCTCCACCAGCTTCAGTTAATGCTTTTTTACAATCCATCATTCCTGCACCAGTTTTTTCTCTTAATTCTTTAACCATTTTTGCTGTTATTACCATTTTAAAATTCCTCCTCTATTTTAGGTAAAGGGTACATGAGGAATAATCCTCATCTACCCTAAAAGTTATATATTATTCAGCGTCTGACTCGCCTTGTCTTCCTTCTAATATAGCATCTGCCATTTTAGCTGTTATTAATTTAACGGCTCTTATAGCATCATCATTACCAGGAATTACGTAGTCTACTACTTCTGGATCACAGTTTGTATCAACTATAGCTACAACTGGGATTCCTAATATTTTAGCTTCTAATATAGCATTATTTTCTTTTCTTGGGTCTACTACAAACATAGCTCCAATGTTAGAAACGTTAAGGTTTTTAATTCCACCTAAGTTTCTTTCTAATTTTTCCATTTCAGCCTTTAATTGAATTACTTCTTTCTTAGGTAAAACTTCAAAAGTTCCATCTTCTTCCATTGTGTGTATTGACTCTAATCTTGCGATTCTTGTTTTTATTGTTTTGAAGTTAGTTAACATTCCACCTAACCATCTGTGGTTAACAAAGTGCATGTTAGATCTTATAGCTTCATCTTTTATAGCGTCTTGAGCTTGCTTCTTAGTTCCAACGAATATTACGTCTTTACCCTCTAGAGATACTTCTCTTATGAAGTTGTAAGCCTCTTCTGCTTTTTTAACTGTTTTTTGTAAATCTATTATATAGATTCCGTTTCTTTCTGTGAAGATATATTGAGCCATCTTAGGGTTCCATCTTCTAGTTTGGTGTCCAAAATGAACTCCAGCTTCTAATAATTGTTTCATTGAAATTACTGACATATTATTGTCCTCCTTATTTTTGGTTATTCCTCCACTATTTAATTTTACTAAAAAGTTTCTATAACAAATGTATAGCACCGCTAATTAGATTAAATAATGTGTGTATTTATTACCTTTGTAAGTATATCATACGACAAAAAAAGTATCAATACTAATTTCGTAAAAAAAAAGATGTTTTGTAAATAAAACATCTTTTTTTGTTACTTTATTTTATCTAATTCAATCAATAATTTTTCATTAAG
>NZ_CAMQRY010000034.1 GCF_947036855.1 uncultured Clostridium sp. | reverse complement strand
AGCAGAGGACTGAAAATCCTCGTGTCACTGGTTCGATTCCAGTTCGGGCCACCAGTAAAGAAGTTTGATAATATCAAACTTCTTTTTTTTATAACCTGTTAAGTTTATAGAAGAAAATAGTTAATAGATATAAAACTTAGATATCTTAGTATTGTTGAATAAAATGAGTTTTAAAAGGAAAAAATATAAAAAAAGCTTTACAAAATAAAATATAGCGTGTATACTAATAAAGTAAGTTAAGTCTTATACATGGCCCGATAGCTCAGTCGGTAGAGCAGAGGACTGAAAATCCTCGTGTCACTGGTTCGATTCCAGTTCGGGCCACCAGTAAAGAAGTTTGATAATATCAAACTTCTTTTTTTACGTGTTTTTATAGGCGAGATAAATTAAAATGAAATATAGATATAAAAATAGCTAATCTTGAATTTTCAAGATTAGCTATTTTTATAATAAATGTAATATTACCATTTTGATTTATTTGAGTGACCTTCAATTTCTGCTTTTGATCTTTGTTTAATTACCCAAGCTTCATCTTTAGCTTTTGTAAATAAGTTAAAGCAAGCAGGGTCTAAGTTGTCTTCGATTCCTTCTTGGCTAAGTTTAATCATTCTATCAGCAAGTGCAATCATTTCAGCATGAATTGAATTTGTTTTATCAGCTCTGTAAATTTTTTCTACTACTTCAGCATCAAGTTTATTGAATTTCTCAGTTCCAAGCCCACATTTAGGGCATTTTTCTGGAGCATTTTCTCCTTCATGTATATATCCACAAACAGTACATTTAAATAAATTTTTCATTGTTCATCCTGCTACTTAAAATATAGACAAAAGTGTCTATATCAAGAAAATTACTGTTTCTCAGTCCCTCATTTCGTATATACTACTCTGATTTGATATAGAACTCCACAGTCTTTAAATCCGAACTAGCCATCCGTATATAAGTAGCTTTCCCCTTTCTTTATTTTGTTATTCATTTGGCTAGGGCTATTACACACTTTCTCGATTTAAAAGTATGTTTAGGTACTTTTATACCTATTTGTCTATAATTCTAAGAACTATTAAAAGCTCCTAATAATTTTAATATATATTATCTAAGTTAATTTTGAATCAAATATTCTATTTCTAGAATTTAGTATCTTTAATATAAGTATAAAATTTTAGTGAAAAGTATGTCTTTATACTAAATTTTATTTATATTATAGCATAGTTAAAAAATATTTAACTATAAAATATTTTCCAAATCATATGAAATGCTATATTAATATTATACAATTTAATTGCATAATCGTCAAGTGGTATTAGTGAGGTGTAAATTTATATAATTGATAGTATTTTTTGAAAAAATATAGGAATACTAATTAAATAGTTTTTAAATTATCAATAGTATTTTAAACTTTAATGGATTTTAAAAAGATTATTATAAATAAAGTAAAAAAAGTAAATAGATTTGAATAAAATTACTCTTATAGAAAACTTTTTTAATTGAATTGAATATGTTATTATATTATTAATATAATTTATATGAAAAAAGGAGAATTTTTAATATGGAAAATAAAGTTTTAGCTGTAGTAGCTGGAAGAGAAATAACAACTAATGATATCGAGATAATCATGGGGAAATACCCAGAGCAACAAAGAGCAATGTTCGCTACTGAAGATGGTAGAAAAGCTATCTTAGAGCAAGCAATAGGATTTGAGCTTATGTACCATAAAGGTAAAGAACTTAAAATAGATGAAACACCAGCTTTTGCTCAACAATTAGAAATTTTTAAGAAAGAATTATTAATACAAAGAACTGTTGAAGATGTTTTATCAAAAGTTATTGTAACTGATGATGAAGCTAAAGCTTACTATGATGAGAATCAAGGTGAGTTTGGTGAGCCAGAAAGAGTTGTTGCAAAACATATATTAATGGCTGATGAAGAAGCTCTTCAAGCTGTTAAAAATAAAATAGAAGCTGGAGAAGTAACATTTGAGCAGGCTGCTAGAGAAAATTCAACATGCCCTTCAAGTGCACAAGATGGAAATCTTGGTGAGTTCTCAAGAGGAATGATGGTTCCTGAGTTTGAAAATGTTGCTTTTGATATAGCTGTTGGAGAAGTTAGTGGAGTAGTTAAATCTCAATTTGGTTATCATTTAATCAAAGTTGAAGAGAAAAAAGATGCTGCTGTTCAAGCTTTTGAAGTAGTTAAGGCTGCAGTAATTCAAAAATTAAGTGGTAATGCACAACAAGATAAATACATGGGTATGCTTGTATCTCTTGAAAATAAATATGGTGTTGAAAGAAAATAATCTGATTTTTAAATAAATTAGGTTTTTAATAGAGAAAGATGCAGTGAAAATTTTACTGCATCTTTTTTTGTGCACAAGAAAAATTTAATTAGTATTTAAATTTTGAAGGAGATTATTTAGATATTATTAAGGTAGTTAAATTTTAGAGTTAGGTAGGGTAATTTATGTTATAATAACATATGTAAATTTAAAACAAATTACAGTCTTAAAATGAGTTAGACTTTAAAGTATTTTATTATTTAAAGTTTAGTCTTTTAGAGGATTAGAGGTGAATTTTTTTGAGAAAATGGATTGAGTTGGAAAAAAGTATTTTTTCTAACTGGAAAATGGTACTAGACATATCAAAAAAAGAATTTAAAAAGGAATTTGCAGGTTCAAAGCTAGGAATTTTATGGGCTATTATTAGACCACTAGCAATGATTGCTGTATTCTGGGTAGTTTTTGGTATGGTTTTTGGTGGGGGAGATATGCCATCAGGATTTAAGCAAAAAGCACCATACCTTGTATGGCTTGTAGCAGCTTATGTACCTTGGATATTTATTTCAGACTACATAGTAGCAGGGGCTGGATCTATAAGAAATAGTGCATTTCTTGTAAAAAAGGTAAAGTTCCCAGTGCAAATATTACCAAGTATTAGACTTATGATGAGTTTTTATACTTTCTTAATATTTCTAGTAATTAATTTTATTATTATGGGGATATATGGATGGCTAGGAAATATAAATTATATATATTTAATTTATGCGATAATTGTAACTGTTATTTTTATGACAGCTTTATCAAGAATTTTAGCAACGTGGGTTGTTATGTCAATAGACTTTATGCATGCGATAGGAATATCAATGCAGTTCCTATTCTGGCTTAGTCCTGTAATGTGGGATATGAGTCAAATGGTTACACAGCTTGCAAAGAAACCAGAACTTTTACAACTTGGGCTTAATGTAGTTAAGCTTAATCCATTAACATATTTAGTGTTAGTGTTTAGAGATGCATATCTTGGTACGGGTTGGGTTTCACAACCATTCTTTGGAATGCCGGGATGGACTTATACAGTCTATTTCTTTGTTATAACATTAATTTTATTTATTGTTGGAACAAAAGTGTTTAATAAATTTAGACCAGAATTTGATGATGTTCTATAAAAAGCGAGGTTAGAATATGTCAGTAGTTATAGAGGCTAAAAATCTTACAAAAATGTATAAGATGTATGGAAATCAGAATGAAAAGATACTTTCATTCTTAAGTAAAAGAAAATTTGAAAAGTTTTATGCTTTAAATAATGTTTCTTTTGAGATAAGTACAGGAGAGTGTGTTGGTATTATAGGACATAATGGTGCTGGAAAATCAACACTTCTAAAGATATTAACAGGAGTTGCTTTTGCAACTACAGGAGAACTGAATATAAATGGAAAGATATCTTCACTTCTAGAGCTTGGTTCAGGATTTAACCCTGAACTTTCAGGGATAGAAAATATTTATTTCAATGGAACTTTAAATGGACTTACAACAAAGGAAATTGATGAAAAAAAAGAGGATATTATAGAATTTGCCGATATTGGTGATTTTGTATACCAACCAGTTAAGAGTTATTCAAGTGGTATGTTTGCAAGGCTTGCATTTGCAGTTGCGATAAACATTGACCCTGATATTCTTATAGTTGATGAAATTTTATCAGTTGGAGATGTAGGTTTCCAAGTTAAATGTATGGAAAAATTTGAAGAGTTTAAAAAGTCAGGAAGAACTATAATTTATGTATCTCATGGGCTTGGTACAGTTAAGAAGTTCTGTGATAGAGCAATTTGGCTTCAAAAAGGTGCAGTTGTAGATGATGGTAACTCAGTTATAGTAGTTGAAAGATATTATAATATTAGTTTTAATCCTGCTGTAGCAGATAAGGCAGAGGAAGGTGAGAGTAATGTTATGCAAAACATTTCACTTACATCACCTAAAAAAGTTCTTTCATATAGAGAGGATTTAAATCTTGAGTTTAATTATGAGGTGCTTAAAGAAATTGAATCACCAAGAGTAGTTTTTGAACTTAGAAAAACAGACTATGAGCCAGGTACAACAAGAGGAAGTGACCAATTTATTTGTGCTTTTGATAGTGTAGATGAACATATTAATATTAAAGGACTTAAAGGAACTAATAAGTTTACTCTAAATCTTGAAGATGTTAGTCTTGTTGCAGGTGTTTACTATCTTGATGTAGTTGTGATTAGTGGTGGAGAAACTATATATAGAAAAGTTAATGCATTTGACTTTACTATGGAAGATAAATATAGAGGCGAAGGTTTCTTAATTTTAGAGCATTCTTGGAAGAAGTAATTTTTAGGAGGACTCGCAGTTGGGAGTAGTATTTGATAATTTTAAAAGAACTATAAAAGATGAGGGGCTTTTAGCTCTTCTAAAAAAAATATGTATGGATATTGGATATAGATTTTATTGTTTAAGAACTAGATCAAGATTTACATACAATAGGAATTATAATAAATATAACAAAATGTTTAAGAGAATACTTGATGAAGAAAAATATGAGGCAGTTGTTGTTTTTGATTCAAGAGTTGGATGGAATATTCCACTTTTTCAAAGGTCACAACATATGGCAAATGAGCTTACTGATAAGGGCTTATTATATTTCTATCGTTCATCTGAGCAATTTGATAAAGATATAACAGAAGTTAAAAAGTTAAAAGATAGATTACATATAGTGAATATGGCAAATTATGCTTTAAATAATGCTATGTTTGATGTGTTAAAAGAACATAAAGGACCAAAGTTTCTTTCAATGTATTCAACTGATATTTATCTTGATGAACCTTATATAAAGGAAAAGTATACAAATGGTGGATTCCACATTATATATGAGTATATTGATGAGATGTCTGATCAGATATCAGGATGGCTTCCAGAGTTTGTTTATGAAAGACATGATAATATCTTAAAAGATACAGAGAATTTTGCTATTGGTTCAGCTGATAAATTAATTGAAGAGATTAAAGATATTCGTGGGCAAGAAAATGTAGCTATGATAACAAATGGTGTTCAGTATAAGGATTGGATTAAGCATGATATAGAAGTTCCATCAAAGATTAAAGATTTAGTAGCAAAGGGAAATCCTATTATAGGATATTTTGGAGCACTTGCTAAATGGTTTGATTATGAACTTTTAAGAGAACTTGCGGTTCAAAGACCAAATGTTGAGATTCTTCTTATAGGATTTTTATATGATGGGGAGTTTAAAGCAAGTAAAGTTGAAGACCTTCCAAATGTTCATTATATAGGTGTTATAGATTATAAAGAACTTCCAAAGTACGGAAAGTTCTTTGATGTAGCAACTATTCCATTCCTGTTAAATGATATAACAGAGTCAACAAGCCCAGTTAAATTATTTGAATATATGGCAATGGCACATCCAATTGTAACAACTGATATGAGAGAATGTAGAAAATATAAATCAGTTCTTATAGGTAAAGATACAGATGATTTTATAGCTAAAATTGATGAAGCTTTAAGCATTCCAAAAGATAGTGAATACTATGAATGGCTTGAAGAAGAAGCTTTAGATAATACATGGACTAAGAAAGCAGATGTTCTATATGAACTTGTGAAGAAAAATATAAAGTAAAAGGTGATTAAATTTTATGAGTATATCAAAATCTATACAAAATTTCTTTAGACCTGTTGCACTTCCTTTGTATCATTTAATGAGATCAAGAGGGCAAGAAAAACATAAAGATGAATTCTTTACAGAAATGAGAGAAGTTTTAAATAGTAAAAAATATGATGCAGTTGTGATATTTGATGTCTATTTTGGATTCAATGTTAAGATGTTCCAAAGACCACAGCATATTGCTTTAAACATGGCAAAAGAGAATGTTTTATATTTCTATAAAGCATCACCTTATGTTGAAATAGATAAAGATATTAAAGTAAGTCAAAAGATAAAAGATAATTTATATCTTGTAAATACAGACCTGTATTGGTTACAGGAAGGTCTTTTAGATATTATAAAGGAAAGTAAAGTACCTTGTTTTGGGCAAATATACTCAACAAGTTTTACAGAGTATGATAAATATATGAAAAAATTTACTGATAGAGATTTTAAAATAATTTATGAGTATGTTGATGATTTATCAGATGAAATTGCAGGATATAAAATTCCAGAATCAGTTAAGAAGAGTCATACAAGTATGCTTGAAAATTCTGAAGATGTGTATGTTGTAACAACAGCTACAAAACTTTATGAAGAAACAGTTAGTATTAGAGGCGAGAAGAAAGTAAGACTTGTTACTAATGGTGTTGAGTTTGAACATTTCTCAGATATTAAGTGTGATAAAGTTCCTGATGAAATTAAGGATATAGTGTCATCAGGTAAAAAGATTATAGGTTATTTTGGCGCACTTGCAAAGTGGTTTGATTATGAACTTATTAAAAAGATGTCAAAGGAACTTCCAGATTATGAAATTATGCTTATTGGAATTAACTATGATAAATCTTTAGATAAGAGTGGAATATTAGGACTTTCAAATGTAACTTATCTTGGAACAAGAAATTATACAGAGCTTCCAACTTATGCGAAGTTCTTTGATGTTGGGATAATTCCATTTGTTATAAATGATATAACAGAGGCAACTAGCCCAGTTAAATTATTTGAATATATGGCACTTGGAAAACCAATAGTTACATCTGCACTTCCAGAGTGTAGAAAGTATCAGTCAGCACTTGTTAGTGAAGACCATAATGATTTTATTGCTAATATTAAAAAAGCAAGTGAACTTGAAAATGATGAAAAGTATTTAGAACTTCTTAAAAAAGAAGGGCTTGATAATACTTGGAGACAAAAAGCTATAGATATGAAAGAGCTTATTTTAAACTCTTAAGTACGGAGGTATGTAAAAATGTCTTATGCAGTTAAAGTAGAAAATGTAACTAAAAAATATAAAATATATACTAATGGAGCAAAAAAAGCAGCAATGATGAATCCTTTTTCTAAGAAAAAGGCAGATGAATTTGTTGCATTAAGTGATGTTAGTTTTGAAATTGCGAGAGGTGAAATTGTTGGTATTATAGGTAATAATGGGGCTGGAAAGTCTACAATGCTTAAAATACTATCAGGTGTTGCTTTTCAAAATGGTGGAACTGTTGATGTTAAGGGAAGAATTTCTTCACTTATAGAACTTGGAGCAGGTTTTAATCCAGAACTTACAGGAATAAGTAATATTTATTTCAATGGAAGTATTATGGGGATGAGTAAGAGTGAAGTTGATAAGGTTAAAGATAAAATTATTGATTTTGCAGAGCTTGGAGATTTTATAAATCAACCAGTTAAAAATTATTCAAGTGGAATGTATGCAAGACTAGCATTTGCTGTTGCTATAAATATAGACCCTGATATTCTGATAGTTGATGAAATATTATCTGTTGGGGATGTTGGATTCCAACAAAAATGTATGGCTAAATTTGATGAGTTTAAAAAACAAGGCAGAACTATAATATATGTATCTCATGGGCTTTCAACTATTCAAACATACTGTGAAAGAGCAATATGGCTTGAAAAAGGAAAAGTTAGAGATATAGGACCAGCATTTGATATAGTAGAAGATTATTATAGAAGTATGATGGAAAAAGGTGAGGAAGTAGAAGAAAGTAAAGCCTTTGTTGAGTTAACTGATGTTAAGATTGAAAATGATATAACAGAGATTTCATATGGTGAGGGTGTAACTTTCAATATTGAATATAATGTTTTTAGGGAAGATATAAAAAGTCCTGGTATAAGTGTAGAACTTAGAAAAGCATATAGAGAACCATGTGAATTTAGACATGTTGATCAGTTTATATGTGCAGTAAATAGTAATGTTGATGAATTTTCTATACCTTGGAAAGAGGGTAAGAATAAAGTACAGTTCTCATTTGATGATTTAAGAGTTACTGATGGGTTATATTATATTGATGTAATTTTTTCAGAAAGTCAGGATTTAGTTCCTTTAAACTCAAATGAAGGGGTAATATCTTTTAAAGTAAATAGTGATAAAAAATCACAAGGGTTTGTATTCTTAAAGGATAATTGGGAGGAATAATTGTATAATGTTTTTTAATAATAAAAAAAATAAAATGGAAAATGACTTAGCTACAGAGTTTAAAAATACTGTGGACAAGGGTTATGATAATCTTACGAATGAAGAGAAGTCAGTATTAAGTAGTAAAGTGCTTGAATGCTTTCCAAAAATAATGCAAGATCCACTATACGGGGATGCTAAAGGAGATTTTTCTGATAGTGTTTTAAGTGGAGATTTCCATAAGAGGTATGTAGATATTATTAAAATAATGGATACAGCTCTAAATACTGTTGTATACCAAACACAGGTAGAACAGATGAAAATAGGAATACAAAAGATATTTGATACAGAAGAGTATGATAGTGTTGTAATATTCCATGCAGGATTTGGATGGAATATAGAGCTTAAACAAAGACCACAACATCTTGCAGAGGCTATGTCAGATAAGAAGATATTATATATTTATAGAGCAAGTATTACTCAAGATGAAGATATATATGCTATTAAAAAAATAAAAGAGAATCTTTATGTTGCAAATATTGATATGGCACTTGTTAGAGATACTATTTTTGAGGTTATGGAACAAAAACAGATTAAAAGTAAATTTGTCCATGTATATGCAACTTGTCTTTATGATGTTACTTATAAAGATATCAAAACATATATGGATAAAGGATTTAAGGTTTTATATGATTTTGTTGATGAAATTTCAGAAGAGATTAGTGGTGTAGAGGTTACACAGGACTTGATAGATGACCATAAAACATTATTAACTAATACAAAAGATGTTTTAGTTATATCTACTGCTGATAAGCTTAAAAAACTTGCAGATGAGGCTAGAGGGACAGAACATTGGAGTATACTTGCACAAAATGGGGTAAACTTAAATGATTTTAAAAACCTTGGCTCAGAAGTTGGTAGTAAAATTAAAAAAATAGTAGATATGAAGAAACCAATCATAGGATATTATGGTGCTCTTGCTAGTTGGTTTGATTATAATAAAATAATTAAACTTGCAAAAGAAAGACCAAACTATGAGATAGTTTTAGTTGGGATAGATTATGATAAAACTCTTAAAAAGAGTGGAGTTTTAGATATGCCAAATGTTCATTATACAGGTATAGTAAAATATAAAAATCTCATAAAACAATATGCTTGTCATTTTGATGTATGTACAATTCCATTTATAAAAAATGAAATAACAGATGCAACAAGCCCTGTTAAGTTATTTGAGTATATGGCACTTGGAAAACCAGTTGTTACAACTGATATAAATGAGTGTAAAAAATATGAGAGTTGTAATATAGCAAGTAGTGATGAGGAGTTTATAATACAGGTTGATAAGGCTTTAGGGCTTAAAGATAATGTAGAATATAAAGAGCTACTTAAAAAAGAAGCAGAAGATAATACTTGGCTTCATAGAGCACAAGTTATAAAAGATGCTATGATGAAATAAGATAAAGCCTAGAAATATTTAAATATATTTCTAGGCTTATTTTTATAAAAATTTACACTACTGGTTCAAAAGAAATTGATAATATATCTGATGCATCAGCTTCAAATGTTAATGGCTCACCAAGACCATCGGTAGCAGAATAGAAAGTTACTTTAAATTCAAATTCAGCATTTATATCAAATGAATCACCAGCTGTAATTTTTTCTATTTTAGCACTAACTATAGATACTTTATTAACTGTTAAAGGAGTTGCAAGATTTACAACTTGAACTGTAGCAGTTTCATCAACACCAGCATCTTCTAATAAATTTATATTAAGATTATAGTTTTTAGCTTTTGTTGTATTATGATTTGGAACTATGATAAATTGATTAGTTCCATCTATTGATAAATTACCAAGTCCTGTATCAATAGATGCAGTATTTGTAAGTCTATCAAATGGAGCAGCACTAGGAACTACTGTACCTTGAGCTAAAATTATAACATTTCCAATTGAAACAGAATCAGCTGTTCCATCAAAAGTTAAAACTATTTCTCCGTCTGTAGGTGTTCCTCCAAGAACTGCGCTTGTAATTGTGATATCTGAAGCTGAAGCTATATATTTTACAAGTTTAAACCAATCAGCTTGGATAGATTGACCTGTTAAATCTAAAGCCACCCCAACTGAATCTGTTAAAACTACTGAAAGTGTAGATGCTGTAATTATTGAAAGGTCTGCATTTAAAATTTTTGCTAACATTATTATATCCTCCTAAAGTTTTATTATAGAATAGTGTATGAAGAAGCTTTGGGAATAGTTAATATTATTTAATTAACAAAGGATGATTTTTCTCATTAATAATAAGATTAATACTTTTAATATCATCTAATTCTTTAGAGTTTGGAAGTTTTAAAGTAGTACCTGTTGATTTGCAAAAAATAGAATTTATAGGAAGTGGAATATCTGTTAGCTCATTTAATTTTGCTATTATATTTAGTGGTGCAGAAAGATTAGCAAGTGAAGTGATAGAGAAATTCAAAAAATTATAGATATAAGAATCAGGATATATATATAATGAAAGGTTTGAAGTTTCTATAAAATTTAGAGAATATAAGTAATTTGAAATATATAAATTTGGGGTGTTTTTAGGATATAAATTTATCTTTACAAGATTTTTTTTCAAATTAGCATCTGTGTGTACATATAATGGTTTATTAGAATGACTAGTACAATAAATATTAGTTATACTTTTGGATGTAGCTTTAGCATTAATATAAAGTTTAATATTATCAGACACATTTATATTTAGTTCTTGTAAATCTTTAATTATATTTGTTTGCACATAAAAATTATTTAAAGTATCTGTTTCGTTTGAAAATTGTATATGATTAGCTGAAAAATTACTTTCAAAGGTAATATTACAACTATTTAAAAATCGTATATTAGAATCAAATATTCCAGAAAGTGATATATTAGATGAAATAAAATCTAATGTAGATAATTTTGATTTTGATGAATAGATACTTATAAAAGAATTAGAAGTTACCTTTGTTGAAGTGATTTTTGAATTTTTTATATTAATAGCTTTCATATATAACCTCTCTATTTAAATTTAATTTCAAGTATGCAATCAGATGTTGGTAGTTCATTCAATTTAGAATCATATAGTGTTAAAGTATAAGTTTTATGTGTTGAGTCTTCTGAAGTTAGCTGTATAAAGGAGTGTTTAGAATTAATACCATTTATAAGTGATAAATTTTTACTTGTAGATAAGATAATATTATTTTTAAAAAAAATAGTATTAGCATTATAAGTTGAACTTAGGATATTTTGTGGAACTGAAGCTTTAAGTAAAATATAAGAGTTTTGTTTTGAAGTTAATATATCAAAGTTTAAAAATGAAAAAATTATATTTGAACTTTCAGAATTTATTTTTATAAAAAAGCTTAATGAATTTACAGTTAATAGAGATTTTAAAATTTTAAGTCGTATATATTTCATAGTTTTGATAAAGACAAACTCATGAGTTTTTAATACGATAGAATCTAATTCTATATAAATATTACTAGAATCTAGTTTTACATCTTTATCTATCTGAAATGTTAAAATATCATCATTCATATAAAAGTTTGTAATAAGCATTAAAAAATCTCCTTCCTATAAAATTTCTAAATTAGTAATATTACAATTTTCAATATTAAGAGTGAAGTTTGCTGAGAGTTTGACAAAAAAGTTTTGAGCTTTAATATTTATAAGTGTAATATTTATATCATCATATGCACCGTCATCTAAGTTATATAAGTACAAAGTTTTAGTGAAAGTAGTTTCTAAATCAGGACTTCCATAGATAAATATATTAGATGTTTTATCTACTAAAATTTGTGTATCTGTGGTTATAATAGCTCCAAGCATTGTCCAATTAACACCATTATCTAAAGGTATAGAGGTTATAATATTTAAAGGCTCAATTTTTAAAAATGCACTAAAGTTTTTGTATGGTTGAATATTATTAATACTAAGTATTGATTCAAAAGAAGTAAAATCACAATATGAAATATTAATTATATTTTGGAAGAAAAAATTAAATGTTGAACAATCAATAATGATATTTAAAACATCTAGTGTACTAAAAATTTGGGCAGTTGAAAATTTAAGGTTAGGTGGAAGAATTAGATTTTCACCAAAAATATTTAGTATTCCTGTATTTTCAATATTAAGTTCAATTTTACTTTTATCTGTGTTTATTGAAGGTAAAATAAACACATTATCTTTGATTTTTTTTATATATTCTGAAAAAGTTATTTTTATAATAGTTTTAAAGATATTTGATGTATATGAGATGATACCTTTTTTTGATATAAAAGATTTAGAAGTAAATGATCTAAATTCTAGTAAATTATTGTAGTTTAAATCTATGGTATAAGGGATAGACTTATTAAGATATTTTACAGTGATAAAATCAGTAAATAAATCAAAAGAATCTATATTTTTGAGTGTAATATACATTATATTTTTGCTTTTTGCATAAGGGATATATGTAGCAGAATATATAACTTTTGAGCATAAAGTAAATGAAAAATCAGAAGCAGCATATCTTAAAATTTCATTGGTAGCCTCAAGAGCTAAGGACAAATTAAAATCTTCATAAGATATAATACTTACATTTTTAAGTTTAGTTGCATTAGCATAATCTATAATAGCAGTAGGCAGATGAATCTTATTAACCAAGTTTGATTTAGTCATAACAAAATAAGTTTTAGTAGGGGATATAAAGCCTACATATAAAAAAATAGAACTATGATTTTCATATAATTCTTTTGTGAAAGTTTCATTTATATAAAATGAAACAAAGTCATCACCAAAAGTTTGTATATTAATTATTAGTTTATCGAGTGTTATAAAAATACGTTTGTTTTGTGTAAATTCTACTGAGAAATTTGAAGGATTTAAAATACTATAATGTGTACTTGTATGCATTGGTACAGAAAATTTTATAAAAAGAATATTTCTATCAAAGAAACAAAAATCAACAAAGTTTTTATCCATAAATCCTCCTAAAATAAAGTCTATCAACTATATTTTATTTTTATATAATGATAAAAATTACTAGATAAGAAATAAAAATAAAAAAGATGCATGATTTAACATACATCTTAGGTAAGTAATTAGTTATTAATTAGAAGTTCAGTATAAGATTCTATAAACATATCAGACTTGTCCATCATTTCTTGATTATGATGTGAACTATAACTATCATGTACACCAATAACTTTAAATCCACCTTTTTTAGCACCCTCAACAGCAGTTGGGATATCTTCAAAAACAATAATATCTTTTGGTTCTACATTAAGTCTACTTGCAGATAAAAGATATACATCAGGATGGTTCTTTCCTTTTGATACTTCACTTGTGATTGTTATATCATCAAATAAATCAAATATGTTGTTAGATTTTAAAGAAGCTGTAGCAAGCTCATAAGAGTTGCTAGTAGCTAGTCCGATTTTTACACCAGAGTTTTTAAGCTCAGTTAAAAATTCTAAAACACCTTCTTTAAGTTTAATTTCATTTTTATATTTATCAGATGCCATTTCATTCCATCTTTGTCCAATCTCCTCAGATGTTTGTGGAATATTAAACTTCTCTTTGAAATACTTAGCCGTATTATCAAAACTAAGATGATTTATAGCTTTCTTTAACTCAAGTAAATCAACAGGCTCTGTATATCCAATTTCTTTTATGTAATCAATGTCTATTTGAACCCATACACCCATTGAGTCTATAAGTGTTCCATCTAAGTCAAAAATAGCTGCTTTTATATTATTTATCATAAAGCCACCCCCTACTTAAATATTTTAACATATATTTGAAATATTAGAGTGTTAAAATATTTAAAACAAGAGATGAAATTTATCATTTAAGAAAGTAAAATCATAGTATATAAAAAATGATAAAATAGTAAAAAAATTATAGAATATAGATATTTTGATTAAAAAATATAAAGAAGGGAATAATTTAAATAATACATTTAATGAAGGAGGCTGACATATGAGTTTAAAAATTGCACTAATATTAGGTGGATTATGGATTGGTGGATTTATATTTTTCTTAGCATTATTTAAGGCAGCGGGAAGAGGGGATAGAATGCTTGAAACTATGAAAGATGATTTAGAAAATGAAATAAAAAAAGATGAAGAAAAAGCACAATAAAAGCTAAATGAAATCTAAGTATATTTAAAGAATATATTTAGATTTTTTTATTTTACATATTTAAATTAATTTATAAAGAATGATTTGTAAAAGAGATTAATATATTAAGATGATAACAATTTAATAGTAGAGGTAAATATGGTAGATGTAATTTTAGATGCTAGTCATGGTGGCGAAGATATAGGGGCAGTTGGCATTTTGGGAACTAAAGAAAAAGAATGTACTCTTTACATAGCAAGAGCTTGTAAGAATATATTAGAAGCTAAAGGGGTTAGTGTTAAGTTAACTAGAGAAAAGGATGAATTTATAGAAGGTTCAGAAAGAAGTTATATTGCAAATAAAAATAAAGGGAAATGCTTTGTAAGTATACACTTAAATACTTCAGATGATAAACGAGAATGTGGTTTAGAAGTTATATCATCAAATGTAAGTAAAGAGGTATCAAATTTATCTTTTAATTTATTGAAATCACTTAGCAGTAGTTCAAAAATAAATAGTAGAGGGACAAAGTATAGTGATTTAATTTTATTTAAAGAAACTACTATGCCAAGTTCTATGGTTAAACTTTGTTTTATGACTAACCCAAGAGAAGAAAAATTATTATTAGATGAAAGATTTAATAATGAAGTAGCAAACCTTTTAGCAGAAGGTGTTATCAAATATCTTGATGATAAAGAAGAAAAAGAGGAGGAAACTATTATCAGTACTCAAAGTAATGAATTAATTTTAGAGAATAATATAGTAAATACTGATGGAGCACTTACAAAAATACAAGGTGGAGAAATTCCAGAGAAAAATCAGGTAAAGCAGTGGGCAAAGAATAAAAATATAGATGAAAAGTATATAAAACTTGTAGATTTATATTGGGGATTATATAAAGAACGTGGAGGTATAAATCCAGCAATAGCATTTGCACAAGCTATTATAGAACTTAATAGAATAAATTTAATTTCAGATGGTAAGGAAATATATAATAATCCAGGCGGGTTAAGAGAAGATAAAAGTGAAGATTATAAAAAATTTGATACTTGGAAAGAAGGTTTAGAAGCTCATTTAGACCATTTAGCACTTTATGTAGGGGCTAAAGGATATCCCAATAAACAGAGTAAAGACCCAAGACATTTTTCATATTTATTTGGTGTTTGTAAATATGTTGAGAATTTATCAGGGAAGTGGAACTCTGACCCAGAGTATGGAATAAATATATTGAAATTTTATTATGAAATTTTAGAAACACAAACAAAAGATATATTTAGAGAAAGCATAGAAGGGATAGATGGTCTTAAAACTCAAATAGGAGATTTTAAATCTAAGGTTGTATTAATGGGTAGAACTTTAGAGGAAGTATGTAAAGAATATAATCAAATTTATAAGAGTTTAGAAGTTTTAAAAGATGAGATAGTTAGCTTAGAGGTAGATAAAAAAGACCTTGAAATAAAGAATGTAGAACTTATAAAAAATGTTTCAGAGCAGAAAAAGGTACTTGGTGAAATAGTAAAAATTATTGGTGGAACAATACCTAAAAAATAATAAAAAATCCTAACTGTAGCGCAGTTAGGATTTTTTTTGTTTTGTTAAGTTTTCTGCAAATAAAAAAAGAATTGCTATTGCAATTCTTAAATGGTCGGGGTGACAGGGCTTGAACCTGCGACCTCATGCTCCCAAAGCACGCGCGCTCCCATCTGCGCCACACCCCGCTGACATTTATAATTATATATGCAATTGTTAATAATGTCAATAAAAAAAGAATGAAAAATTAATTTTTTTGTGGAAATAATAAAAAGATTAACTAAGTTTGAATAAAATATGAATAAATGTATAATATAAGTTCGGAGGTGTTGTTATGAAATCAGTAAGTATAGTTTTATTAATAGCTAGTTTTTTATTAGTTATTATGGGGTTATTTTTAATTGTGATGAGTTCAAAGAGTCAAAATGAAGCAATTAAAAGTTCGAAGGTAAATGGAATTGGTAATTTAGTGCTTGGACTTATAGGAACAACTATTGCAATTATATATCAATTTGTAGAAATGGATAAGAATATTATTCTTGTATTATTTTTTGGTTCAGCAGTAATAATAAGTGTGATTCAGATATTAGTTAAAAGAAAATTAAAAAAGTAAAAAAAAGTAAAAAACATTTGAAATAGGAGTTTTCATGGTGTATACTATTACATAAAGATTAAGAATTTATTACGAAATTAAGTTTTTTAAATTACAAAGAAGGATCTTCTTATATTTAGAAAGTTAATATGAAGTTCTTAAATCAAAATATGGGGAGGTTCGATCTAAAATTATAATTTGTAGAAAATTTAATTTTGGAGAATTTTAATATGAAGAGAAGAGTAATATCGATAGTGCTAGCATGCAGTATAGTAGCTGGTACAAGTTATCAAGCCTTTGCGACTCCTATATCAGATGGACAGAAAGAAAAAATTGAAGAGACTAGAAATAATTATAATGAACTTAATTCAAAAACAGCTAAACTTGAAGCAGAATTAAATACGCTTACAGCGAATATGAATCCTGTCTTTATGGCTAAAGAAGAAAATGATAAGAAGATAGGTTCAATACAAGCAGAAAGTGCTCAAATTGAAAAAGAAATACCAGAGATTCAAGCTTTAATAAAAGAGAAAGAAGCTATACTTGGTAAAAGAATGAATGGAATTTATAAGTCAGGTGGACAAATGAATTACCTATCAATGATTTTATCATCAGATAGTATAGGTGATTTTATTGGTACAATGGATGCAGTAACAAGAATTATGCAAGTTGATAAAGATGTTATTGAAGAAGTTGAAGCTGATAAAAAAGTACTAGATGATAAAATTAAAAAGTTAGAAGATCAAAAAGTCGAATTGGACAAGCTTAATGAAGATAATATAGTTAAGATTAAAGAATTTGAACAAATGGAAGATAAGCAAGAAAAGTTAATGGAAGAACTAGAAGTAGAAAAGAAAGAGGTGAATCTTGATTTAACAGATCTTGAAAGACCTTTAGCTAAGCCATTAATTGATATTATAAATAATTCAAGTAGTACAAAAGCTCAAATTGAAACAGCTGTTGGATCATTAAGAGGTTTGAGAAATCAAATTGTTAGTCCAAGTGTTGATAAAGAGATAGTATCTGCTATGGAAAAAGGAAAAAATAGAATAGATGAGCTTGCAGTTGTAACTCCACCACCAGTTTCAGGGGGAGGAAGTTCTACAGAAGGTTCAGGAAATCAAGGTGGTGGATCTGTAGTAGCACCTCCAGCATCAGGAAGTACTGTTGATAGAATAATAGCTAACGCATATACACATGTTGGAAAACCATATATATATGGTGCAACAGGACCAAATGCATTTGATTGTTCAGGGCTTACACAATATGCTTATAGAGCAGCAGGGGTAGGTATTTCAAGAACAACTTATACACAAGTAAGAGAGGGGCGTCATGTTCCAAGAAATCAACTTCAAAGAGGTGACCTTATATTTACAGAAGGAACACCATCAAATCCAACACATGTTGGAATTTATATAGGAAACAATCAAATGATTCATGCAGCAAGACCGGGTGTTGGTGTTAAAGTTGGGTCAGTTTATAAATATGTAACAGCAAGAAGAATTTTATAATTTAGGTTTTTAAATAGCAGGCTAGGGGGATAGCCTGCTATTTTTATATATAAATGGGGTTTTAGAATTTTAATTTATTTAATGAAAAGGTTTTAATAATATACTAATATTTATATGATTTACGAATAATAAGTGTTACACTATGGTATTATTTTTTAGTATTTTATATAATAGACTTTAGAGTCTTGGAAAGAAGAGAGTGTGAGAAGATGGAAAATATAAAAGAAATGGATTTATCATTATTAAAAGATGGAGAGTCACTTGATGATTTACAACTTGATGGTATTCATTTAATTCAAAAGGAAGATGGATTTAGATTTGGAATAGATGCAGTTCTACTTGCTAATTTTGCAAATGTGAAAACAAAGCATACAGTAATAGATTTGTGTACAGGAACAGGGATTGTACCTTTTATTATAAAAGGGAAAAAGCATCCAAAGAAAATTATTGGAATAGAAATTCAAGAAGAGTTTGCAGAGATGGCAAGAAGAAGTAAAAAAATTAATGGTTTCGGAGATGAAATGGAGTTTATAGAAGGGGATTTAAAAGATTTAGAACTTTTAAAAAGACTTCCAAGAGCTGATGTTTTAACTGTTAATCCTCCATATAAACTTAGAAATGCAGGAATCATTAATGAAACTGATAAATTATCTATTGCTAGACATGAAATAATGTGTACTTTAGAGGATGTAATAGCATCTTCAAGGAAATTATTACAAGATAGTGGTAGAATGTTTATAGTACATAGACCAGAAAGGCTTGCAGATATATTTACTTTAATGAGAAAATATAGAATAGAGCCAAAAAGAGTTCAAATGGTTCATCCAAATACTAAAAAAGCAGCTAATATAGTTTTAGTTGAAGGTCAAAGAGATGGAGGAAAGTTCCTAAAATGGGAGCCAGCTTTATTCGTTTATGATGAAAATGGAAATTACTCAGAAGAGATAAATAAAATCTATGGAAGATAGGTTTTTAGGAGGCGTTTAATATGACAGGAACTATATATTTAGTACCAACACCAATTGGAAATTTAGGGGATATAACACTTAGAGCATTAGAAACACTTAAGAAAGTTGATCTTATTGCAGCTGAGGATACAAGACAAAGTTTAAAGCTTCTTAATCATTTTGAGATTAAGAAACCACTTATAAGTTATCATATGCACAATGAGCAAGGGAAAAGTGATCACTTAATTGAAAAAGCTAGAAATGGTGAAAGTATTGCGGTAGTAAGTGATGCAGGAACACCAGGGATTTCAGATCCAGGGGCAGTTATAGCTAAAAAATGTATAGAACAAGGTATTGAGTTTGTTGTATTACCAGGTGCTACAGCCTTTACTACAGCACTAGTATATTCAGGTCTTGATACAACTAAATTTATGTTTAAAGGCTTTTTCCCAAGAGAGAATAAGGAAAGAAAAGCATTTTTAGCTGATATAGAGCAGAGAACAGAAACTATAATGGTGTATGAATCACCATATAGAGTTATAGATGCGCTAGGAAGTATGTTAGAAGGTCTTGGGGACAGAAATGTTGCAGTTTGTCGTGAACTTACAAAAATGCATGAGAGTATATATAGAGGGACTTTTAGCGAAGCAATAAACTTCTTTGCAGAAAAGGCACCAAGAGGTGAGTTTGTAATTGTAATAGAAGGGAAAAGTAAAGAAGCTTTAGAACTTGAAGAAAAATCTAAATGGGAACATATGACTATAGAAGAGCATATTATTTCATTTATAGATGCTGGTGAAAAGAAAAAAGATGCTATTAAATTAGTAGCAAAAGAAAGAAATATTCCTAAAACAGATATTTATAAACATTCATTAAATTTATAGGATTAAAAGCAGAGTAAATTGAATTTACTCTGTTTTTTTTATTTTTAAAATGTAAAATTATGGTATAATTTATAGTGGGAGAAGGGGGAGATTATGAGGAAAAAAAGAAAAAATAATAAAAAAAATATTATGATTAGGGTATTTGTTTTTATGTCAGTTTTAATAATTTGTAGTGGAATGGTTATTACATCTAAAAAATCAAATGATAAAGAAATAGATAAGCCTACTGAGAATAAGGAAGAAGAGTTAAAAGACGTTAAAGAAATAGAAAAAAAAGAAATTATAGTTAGTGCAGCAGGGGATTGTACACTTGGAACTGATACAAATTTTAATTATTCAAGTAGTTTAGTTGCTGCAGTAGCAGATTTAAATGATGATTATTCTCACATTATGAAAAATGTATATGATATATTTTCGAATGATGATTATAGTATAGTGAATTTAGAAAATGCATTTACAGTTTCAGATAAAAAGGCTTATAAAGGTGAGGGGAGAAATTTTCATTTTAAAGGCCCAATGGAGTTTGCTAATATTTTAAAAGAGGGAAATATAGAGGGTGTTACTATAGCAAATAATCATATCTATGATTATGGGAAGGATGGCTTTGAAGGTACAAAAAAAGTTTTAACTGAGAAAAATATAGATTTTTGTGGTGAGGGTAATGTTGTTTTAACTTAATTTGAGAGAATTCTCCCACCTCAACCGTAGGTAGGTGGTGAGATGAATCGACGAAAGCGTAG
>NZ_CAMQRY010000033.1 GCF_947036855.1 uncultured Clostridium sp. | reverse complement strand
CTGCTTATGATAAGATTTTATCATTTTTAATATTCTTAGATTCAATACAAACAGCGAATCTTGGTAATATAAACAGTTATGTTACAGCATCAGAGGTTAACTTATGTCTTACAATTCAAGCTTTCCAAGAAGCTGTTCATTCACAGAGTTATAGTTATATGCTTGATAGTATATGTTCTCCTGAAGAGAGAAATGAAATATTATATCAATGGAAAGATGATAAAATTCTTCTTGAAAGAAATAAATTCATAGGAGATTTATATAATAGTTTCCTTGAAGATGCAACAATGCATAATTTCTTAAAATCAATTATGGCAAACTATATTCTTGAGGGAGTTTACTTCTATTCAGGATTTATGTTCTTCTATAATCTTGAGCGAAATGGTAAAATGCCAGGTTCTGCACAAGAAATTAGATATATAAACAGAGATGAAAATACTCACCTTTGGTTATTTAGAAATATGATAAGAGAACTTATAGCTGAAATGCCAGAAGTATTCACAAAAGAGCTTGTAGAAGAGCTTAGAGGAATGGTTAAGACTGGTGTTGAGAATGAAATAGCTTGGGGTAAATATGTAATAGGAAATAGAATAAAAGGAATAAATGAAAATCTTATAGAAAACTATATTAAATATATAGGAAACTTAAGACTTAGAGATTTAGGATTTGAAATACTATATCCAGAAAATACAGAAAATCCAGCTATGTGGGTTGAGCAATATTCAGACCCTAATATGGTTAAAACAGATTTCTTTGAAGCAAAATCAACAGCTTATGCAAAAGCTGGAGCTTTAGTAGATGATCTATAAAATTAGATAGATAAAAGCTGTGCACAACTTTTCAAAAAAGTTGTGCACAGCTTTTAATTTTATGCTAAATTTTCTTTTTGGAATATATCTCTACAAAGGATTCCAAAGCTTGTTACAATGTAAGTTCCTTTAAAAATGAATACAATTCCAAATGTTATAGAAATTAAAATAAATAGTGGAATGAATGATATAACCATTTTAAGTAATGGCCAGAAATATTCATTACCAAGTATAAATCCTTTTTGAATTGCAAGTACCATAGGATAATTTCTAAGTGCTGATAGGAATATAATTGGAATACATACAATCATAAATAATATTGATAATACCATTGATAATAGAACCCCAAATAGACTACCACCTACAAACATTCCAATAAGACTTAATACTAAATCTATAAAAATAAATACAGAGAAAAGTTGAGAGTGGAATTCAAATTTAGGTTTACCATCTCCGTTATTTATAATTTTAGCTGATGCATAAGTAAAAGTACTATAACATATAAGTTGGATTATCATAAATATAGTTAATACAAATGTGACAGGTATAATAGTAGTAAGTAGTGTAAGAACTATACTTGAAATTAATAGTGGTGCAAACATAAAGTTTAAAGCTATTAAGTTTTTTCTAACCCCTTTTTTCTTAACAATTTCTCTAGCTTCTGCTTTTTGTAGTGAAATTTTAAAATTGTTTTTATCTTTAGATTTCATAAATTTCTCCTAATCTTTGGTTTACTTAGTAACTAATAATAATAGTTTAACTAAAATTTAGTTTATCATGACTATTTAAAAATTAAAACCATATCAAGTTAAATCTTTAAATAAAAAAAGTGGATAACTTTTAATAAAAGTTATCCACAGTAATATCATTTTGTATTAAACAGCCTTAGCTGCTTTCTTTTGTTTAGCATTATACATTGCTCTCCAACATATGAATCCATAAACTGCACTTGTTAAGTATTGAATCCAACCTACTGCACCTGAAAGTGTAGCAACATTGAACTGACCTTTTGATAATTGTTCAAATACTGGTATTAAGAATAATATAACTCCGATACCGTTTGATAATAACCAGAATGTCCATTGCTCTAAGAATCTTGCTCCTGTTAACCAAACAGCATAGATTGTTAATACAGCAACTAATGAGTCAAGGAATAAATCACTATCAGCGGCAATTTTGATATTGAATACTGATTTCATGATATCAGGTAAGAAGTATAAGAATACTCCATATGCAAGCCAGAAGATTGCAAGTCCGATTACAGTAAGAATCCATTCTTTTGCACCGAATTTTTTAACATCAATTCCTTCATCTTCTTTATTTTCCTCTTTCTTTTTCTTTAAAGCTTTTGTCCAAGCAATAAGTCCAATTACTTCTAATGGGAAGATAAATACGATGTTTTGAATAACTTGTCCGTAAAATTGTTGTTCATAAGCTACAAAAGCATATGTTAGTGTGTTTATTATCCAGAAGAAATAGCAAAGTATATCTGCTCTTGCGATATACATTGAGTTAAATACTCCTGAAACTGCTGAGATAAGACTTATTATTGAAACCACTCCGAATACTTCAGTCCAAGTTGATGTGTGAGTCCAAGCTGGAAGAAGAAATACGCAGACACTTATTATAATAAAAATTATTATAAAGCCTCTTTGAAATGGCGTGAATTTTTTACTATTTTCCATTATTATTGCTCCTCGTCTTTTGTTTAAATTTTATATATTTTTGTTTGATTTATCATTTATTATTACAAAATGTATTCTACCTCTTTGTGAAAAGGGTTTCAAATGATGAAAATTATGATTACGTTAATAAATTATTAATAAGTTGAATGAATTTTAATTTTAAAGCGATATAAATATTAATATAAAGGTTTCGGTAGTAGAAGAATAAATATTTAATAAATGAATTGGAATTAGTTTACAAAAATATTAAATTTGATTGACAGAAAAGATATGGGGAGTGCGACTATAATAGTGAACGTTCAGTTAGGGGGATTTATAGTGAAGAATGAGGAGTTAGAAAAATTAAAGGGTGGAGATACAGAAGCCTTTTCAAATATTATAGATGAATTTTCAAATCTAGTTTTTAAAGTTTCTTATAATATATTAAATGATAGAGAGCTTAGCAATGAGTGTGTGAATGAAACTTTTTTTAAAGTTTGGACTCATGTAAAGAAGTTTAATATGGGGGCGAATAGTTTTAAAAATTGGATTTGTACAATAGCAAAGTATACAGCTATTGATATTTTAAGAAAAGAAAAGCGACATGATAATAATTTATATATAGAAGATATTTTAGAGGATATACCTATAAATGATGTAGAGATTGAGGATAGTATTGTAATTAAGCAAGTGATAGATGAACTAAATGAAGTAGATAGAGAGATTTTTATACGGAAATTTTATAGGGATGAAAAAACATCAAAGATAGCTAAAGATATGGGAATAAGTGAAAATTCAGTATATCTAAGAGTTTCTAGGGCTAAGAAAGCTTTGGCAAAAAAAATAAAAGGAGATAAAAATTATGAGTAGAAAAGAAGATTATATAGATAAGATAGAAGATTTTTCAAATGAAAAATTACCAAGTATAAATATAGATCCAGAAGATCAAAGAAAAATAAAAGAAGGCGTAATAAATTTAATAAAAAAACTTAAAGAGAAGAATTTAAATGATTTTAATATAAATGTAACAGAAGAAGAAGCTATTAATATTAAAGAAGAGCTTGGAGAAAATAGCGAAAAGAGAGTATATGGAGTCAAAGATTCAAAAATTATGATGGGGATTGTTGAAAAAACAATTGAAAAGGAACTAGAAGGTGAAACAATAATAAAAAGTGTAAAATATAGACTTCCTTCAATAGTGTTCTATGGATTATCATCTATATATAATTATACATTTGTAACAGATAAAGAATTTATTTGGTATGGGTTTGATATAAATTATAAGATTGTAACACAAGGAAGAAAACCACTTTCAATGCTTAAAAGAGCTGGGAGAGTTAGACATGAGCAAGATGAAGATGGTGGTATTGAATTCTATGTTAGTGGAAAAGGTTTTTACATGCCTATGATTATTAGAGGTGGGGATAGCATAGATGAAATGGAAGAAATGATAGAATATTTAAATTCTATTGGTGTTAAAAAGTTTAATAAGGATAAATTCGCTAAGTATGAAAAATTTTTTTATATTATTTTATATGGTATAACGGTGTTTGGATTAATAAAAGTAGTGAGTATATTATTTACTTAAATGATAGTGAGTCATAAGATTAGTAATATTCTAAGAAGATATTTTCAATTAAATTGGAGATATCTTCTTTTTTTTACTTTTAAATATCAGTTCTTTACAGGATATATATATTATTTTAAGCAAAAACTAATAATGCTAATAATATTTTGAAAGGAGCTGGATATATGTCACATAGATTTTTACTTGATTTAGCACTTATACTTTTAAGTACTAAGTTATTTGGAATAATAACTAAGAAAATGAAACTGCCACAGGTAGTTGGAGCTTTGGTTGCAGGGGTAGTTCTTGGACCTACTGTTCTTGGAATAGTTCATGAAACAGAGTTTATTGAACAGTTATCAGCACTTGGGGTTATTATTTTAATGTTTGCAGCAGGTCTTGAAACAGATGTTGCAGAGCTTAAAAAAACAGGAAAAGCTTCAACAGGAGCAGCAATACTTGGAGTTATAATTCCTTTAATTGGAGGGATTATTATAGCTATGATATTCCATGATGGTGGAGTAAGTGCATCTATGCTTAAATATGTATTTATAGGAATAATTCTTACAGCAACGTCTGTTAGTATCACTGTTGAAACTTTAAAAGAACTTGGAAAACTAAGTACACGAGCAGGAAATACTATTCTTGGAGCAGCTTTAATTGATGATATTTTAGGTATTGTAGGACTTACAATAGTTACAAGCATGGCAGATGCAAGTATTAGTGTGGGTATTGTACTACTCAAAATAGTATTATTCTTTGTTTTTGCTGGAATAATTGGAGTTATAGTAAGAAAGTTATTTATAAAATGGACTATAAAGCATGGAAAGGATATGAAGCGATTTGTAATAATGTCATTTGTATTATGTCTTGGATTATCATATATAGCAGAAAAATTCTTTGGAGTTACAGATATAACAGGAGCATTTATTGCCGGGATGATTATATCTAATACTGAAAGAACTCAATTTATAAATAAGAAATTTGAAACATTATCATACATATTATTATCACCTATATTTTTTGCAAGTATAGGGATTAAGTTAGAAGTTAAATCACTTGATATGCGTACAATAATCTTTACAGTTTCGCTTATTATACTAGCTGTTGTAACAAAGCTAATTGGTGGTGGACTTGGTGTTAAAATGTTTGGATATTCCAATAGGGAGGCAATGCAAGTAGGCTCTGGAATGGTTTCAAGAGGTGAAGTTGCATTGATTGTAGCTAATAAAGGAATGGCTGTTGGGCTTATGATGCCAGAGTTTTTAGTTCCAGTAGTTATAATGGTTATAGCTACAACAATAATTTCTCCTATACTTTTAAAGATAGTATTTAAAGAGAAAAAAGGTGAACATGATGTTATTGAAGGAGCAAATCAATTAACTAAAGATTATATTGATGTAGCAAATGAACGAATAGAGTAATTATATAAAATTTATAAATCTCTCTTAAATAGCTTATTTACTAGACTATAGCGATTTATTTAAAATAAAAATGCACACTTACAAAAAAGTCGGTACTTCTAAAAAAAAATTAAGTAGTTATAATAATAAGTGTGAGAGGCACACAAAACAAGTATGACTTACTCACTGAATTTAATAATAGTAAATTAAAAATTTAAGTAGTGAATAATAATAAATTTTATATAACAAAAGAGGAGAGATTTTATTATGATGAAAGTAATAAGTAATTCAATAAATGCAGATGGACATTTTGAAGATAAGTTTGGTAAACATGGGGAAGAATTTACAAAAGGAATGCCTTCAAGATCAATAGATTTTGAAATAGTTGGAGCACCAGAGGGAGCGAAAACTTTTGCATTCGTATTAGATGACCATGATGCTATGCCAGTTTGTGGATTCACATGGGTACACTGGGCTGGAGCTAACCTTAAGAAAACTAAGGTTGAAGAAAATGAAAGTATCACTGCTGAGTTCTTACAAGGAATAAACAGCTGGGGAGCAGCTATGATGGGTGAAAATGCTTTATCAAGAGAAGAAGCAGCTGCATACGGTGGAATGGCTCCACCTAACTGCACACACACATATGAGTTAAGAGTTTATGCTTTAGACTGTGAATTAGAAATAGAAAAGAACTTCTTCGTAAATGATTTATATTCAGCTATGAGAGGTCATATCTTAGAGCAAGCACATTTAACAGGATTATATAGACACGAGTAAAATAATACAAAGCGTATTAAATAGAGATAAAAAAGAGTTCTTAGAAAACAATCATTAAGATTGTTTTTCTAAGAACTCTTTTCCTATTTGCTGGAATATAATAAGTCCATCTAAATACCTAAAGCCCCAGTCTGTAAGAAAGTATTCAACTTTTAAAGGGTAACCATCATATATTTTTTTATCAACAATACCATATTCAACTAGCTCTTTTAAATGTTGTATAAGCATCTTTTGATTTATACCTTCTATATTTTTTTGTAGGTATGATAATTGATATGGTCCTTTTCTTAAAATCCAAATAATTATAGGTTTCCATTTTCCTTTTATAAGGTCTAGTGACAATTCAAGGGGACAAGTATATTTTTCTCTAACTATCATATATTTTTCTCCTTTGTTAAATGGCGATAAATTAATTATAGTACAAAATTATAGAGATTTAATTTATATTATAGATTTATTTTGTGATATAAATTAAAAAATATGAAAAATAAGTTGTGTATCACTTTTAATATAAAAAGTAAATGAAATAAATGAGATATTTAGCAAAAAGGAGAGTTTTAAAGATGTAAAGGTAATTATATATAAAATTTGGATTTAAATGGATATAGTTGAATTTGAGGAATGTAAAAAATAGGAATATAATTTTTTTTATAGTTTAAATTAAGGGGGACGATTGTAATGTCACATAAGTTTTTATTAGACATTGCAATTATTTTGTTGAGCACTAAACTTTTAGGCTTAGTCACAAAAAAATTGCATATGCCACAAGTTGTTGGAGCTTTAATAGCTGGACTTGTTCTTGGACCAGCAGCACTAGATATTTTACACGAAACAGATTTTATACAACAAATTGCATCACTCGGAGTTATTGTTTTAATGTTTACAGCAGGACTAGAAACTGATATTAATGAACTGAAAAAAACAGGAAAAGTATCATTTATAGTAGCAATAATGGGGGTTATAATACCACTTATAGGTGGAATTACAGTTTCATATTTCTTTAATGATGGAGCATCGGGTAAAGCAATGCTTGAAAATATCTTTATAGGGATTATTTTGACTGCTACTTCTGTAAGTATTACTGTAGAAACTTTAAAAGAGCTTGGAAAGCTTAATACAAGGGCAGGTAATACTATACTTGGAGCAGCATTGATAGATGATATCCTTGGAATAATTGGTTTAACACTTATAACAAGTTTAGCTGATTCTTCGGTAAATGTAGGAGTAGTTCTTCTAAAGATAGTTTTATTCTTTATCTTCGCAGGTATAGTGGGCGTTATATTCCATTATATCTTTATGAAATGGGTTGGACATTATAAAAGTGATTTAAGAAGATTTGTAATTGTAGCTTTTTCACTTTGTTTAATTCTTTCATTTATAGCAGAAGAATTTTTTGGAGTTGCAGATATAACAGGGGCATTTATTGCGGGGCTTATAATATCTAATACTGCAAAAACTCATTATATTAATGCTAGGTTTGAAACAATGTCATATATGATATTATCACCTATATTTTTTGCTAGTATAGGTATAAAGGTTGAGCTTTCACAGATGTCAGGTGAGATAGTTTTATTTACTGTATTACTGCTTATAATAGCTGTTGGAAGTAAGATACTTGGGTGTTTCTTTGGAGCAAGACTTGCAAAATATAAAACCAAAGAATCCTTGCAGATTGGTATCGGTATGGTTTCGAGAGGTGAAGTTGCACTTATTGTTGCAAGTAAAGGAATTGCAGTTGGACTTATGAATCCTAAGTTTTTAGCACCAGTAGTAATTGTAGTAGTTTTCACTACCATTATAACTCCAATTCTTTTAAAGATAATTTTTAAAAATGATAAAGATGATTCAGGAGATAGTAATGATATTGATACAAGTCTTGTAAATCAATATGAGAATGTTACACAAGAAAAAATATACTAAAATTAAGGTGGAGCTAAATGGATTTTTAGCTCTATTTTTTTATAGATTTTAGTATTATTATTGAGTTGGACTTTAGTTTCTATTTTAAGTTATTAAAAAGTTAAAATTTAGCCTACTATAATGCTAGAATGGTTTACTTGTAAACTAATTTTTGGTAAAATTAATAATAGATTGATATTAATAAATAAATTGATAAAAATAAGTACATATAGAAATAAACTAAGGAGGAATTTATAAGATGAAGAATGTTTTTACTGTCTTTAAAAGAGATATTAAGAGTATGTTTACTAATCCAGTAGCACTAATAATTATTATAGGTCTTTGTATTATACCATCGCTTTATGCTTGGATAAATATAGTAGCTTGCTGGGATCCGTATACTAACACTGGTAGTATGCCAGTAGCGGTTGTAAATAATGATGTTGGTGCAACTCTTAATGGGAAAAATATAAATATAGGAGATGGAGTTATAACCGAACTACATTCTAATGATAAAATTGGATGGAAATTTGTTTCGCAAAGTGAAGCAAATAAGGGTGTTGTTGATGGAACATACTATGCAATGATAGAAATACCTTCTAATTTTTCAAAGGATTTAGCAAGTGTTACAACTGATAATCCTAAAAAAGCAGATATTATATATAAGGTTAATACAAAAGTTAATCCTGTTTCAGGAAAAATAACTGAAGTTGCAGAAACTACTTTAGTAAATCAAATTAAAACAACTTTCCTTGAGTCTGTTAATACAGAAATTTTTTCAAAGCTTAATACTGTAGGGAATAAGCTAGAGCAAAATAAGGATGATATATTAAATCTTAAAAAATCTGTTATTAATATAAATAATAATATGGGAGCTATCAATAGTGTTCTAGATGGTGTTACTGTAGGTTCAGCAAATCTTGGTACATATATTGATACTGTGAAAGCATCACTTCCAAGTATTAGAGATAGTCTTAGCAATGTACAAAGTATAACTGTTAATACAGGTTCAATAATTGATAATACAAATTCTACTTTGAATATGGCATTTAATAATATTAGTGTTAATTTAGATAATGCTAAATCTAATGTTAGTAATATTCAGCAAGACTTATCAGAAATAAATACTGATAGTGCTACAGCAGCGCAGGCTAAAGGTTTAATTTCATCAATTAATAGTAATTTAGCTAATGTGAATGCTAGTGTAACTTCAGTTTTAAACTTCCTTGAAACAGTGAATAAATCAATTCCAAATAAGGGATTGCAAGCAATGATAGGAAATATTAATAATATAAAAGGTGCTATTGAGAGTGAGATGAAAACACTTGCTATTGCTAGTGCAACTATTGATAGTGGGCAAAAGTTAAAAGCTGATACACTTGATAGTTTAAAATCAGGAATGAGCAATGTTTCAAATTCTTTAAATAGTACAATTAGTAACTATAATGGAAATACAAAAGGTCAGCTTCAGGGAATAGGTGCAAATCTAGCAGGTTCTACTAAAACAGCGGCAGGTCTTATAAATGAGGCAAATGGTCTTGTTGGAAAGATTCAAAATGTAGTTGATACAGCTAGTTCAAATACAAAGATGGCTGGAAGTACAGCAAGCAGTCTTAAGTCTACAATGGATCAATTTAGTGGAGTTATTTCAAACCTTGCAAAGAATCTTGGAGAAATAAATAATAATGATTTAAGTCAAATGATATCTGTGTTACAAGGTAATCCAGCTATTATGGGTAACTTTATATCAACACCATTTAATGTTCAGCAAGAATCTATATTTAAAATAGATAATTATGGTTCAGGAATGACACCAATATATACTGTACTAGCAATATGGGTTGGAGCTTTACTTCTTACATCATTACTTAAAACTGCTCCTCCAGAGTTTGAAGGGTCAGAAAAAATAAGTATAAGAGAAAAGTATTTTGGTAAGCTTTTAACATTTATGAGTATTGTAATTATTCAAACTATTATAATGACAGTTGGTAGTAAATATTTACTAGGTGTGCAAACAGCTAATTTACCATTGTTTATAATACTTGGAATCATTACAGGAATAGTATTCTGTATAATTATTTTTACATTAGTATCTCTATTTGGGAATTTTGGAAAAGCTATTGCAATAGTTTTAATGGTGGTTCAAATAGCGGGAACAGGTGGTACTTATCCAGTTCAGGTTTTACCATTATTCTTTAGAATAATTCAACCAATTATGCCATTTAGCTATGCTGTAGATGCATTTAGAGAAGCAGTAGCAGGTCCAATTTTTGATCATGTTAAGAATGATATTATAGCACTTATTGTTTTTGCTATTGTATTCTTACTTCTAGCATACTTCTTAAAACCACATTTACATCCTAGACTTACAAAGTTTGAGAAGAAGTTTGAAGAATCAGGAATTGGGGAATAGGAGGTACGAAAGATGAAAACTATATTTAGAATTTTAGCTAGAGATTTAAAGAAAATAATTAAAAATCCAGTTGCAATAGTTGTTATACTTGGAATTTGTTTTATTCCATCACTTTATGCATGGATTACATTAAAGGCAAACTGGGATCCATATGTTAATACATCTAATATATCTATTGGGGTTGTTAATGAGGATTTTGGAACAGTTGTAAAAGGAAATATTATAAATGTTGGAGATCAGGTACTTGATCAGCTTAAAACAAATCATGATATAGGCTGGAAATTTACATCAATAGAGCAAGGTGATGAAGGGCTTAAAGATGGGCAATATTATGCTCTTATAGTTATTCCAAAGGATTTCTCTAAGGATTTAGCGACGCTTGTAACTTCAAATCCTGTAAAACCAACATTAACATATAAAGTTAATGATAAGACTAATATTATTGCTACTAAAATTACAGAAGTAGCAAAAGATCAATTAACACATCAAATAAATGATAATTTTGTTAAGGTTGTAAATCAACAAGCTATAAGCCTTGCAAATTCACTAGGTGAGCAGCTTAAAACAAATGAGCCAGTTTTAAATCAACTTAAAAGTGTAATGAATGAAGCTGATACAAGAATTGGTCAAATAACAGGAAATATAAATCAATCAAGTAAAAGTGCAACAGAGCTTGCCAGTTATTTAAGTATTATGAAAAATGATTTACCTAAAATAACAGGGCAGATGGATTCACTACAACAAGTTGTTAATGCAAGCAAGAGTTTAATTGCTTCAACACAGCAAAATGTAAGTAATGCAGCAAGTAATATTAGTAATAATACTGCAAATGTTACAACTGTTAATACAAGTCTTACAAGTTTTATAGAACAACTTAAAACACTTGGAACTTCTACAGCAGATAAGGAAAATCAGATTAAAATAATAGATAATGCAGTAGGAGTAACAACAAAGCTTACTGGGATTATTGATAGGAATATAAATATTTTGACAGGGATAAATAAAGTTTTTAATAACTCTATAATCTCTGCTAATATACAAAAATTAAATGATGTTAAAGCACTTATAGTGAGTGAGCAAAATCAATTAAATGCAGTAAAAACACTTTTAGCTAGTGTAAAACCGAATGTTGATGAAACTAATGCGCAGCTTACAAAGCTTCAAACTATGAATGTAAATCTTATTAGTAATATAAATAATTTAACTAATAGTATGTACTCACAAGTTGTTCCAAGTGTTAATCAGATTTCATCTAATTTAACACAAGGATTAAGTAATGCAAATTCACTACTTGAAACAAGTAAGAGTGTTGTACCACAACTTCAAGCACTTGCAGGAATGGGAATATCAACAAGTAATTTAACAGTTTCAAAAGCTAATGAACTTAAATCTAAGATTAATGGTTTTAAAGATACGCTTAATTTACTTCAAGATAAAGCTGGTCTTGTTAGTAATAAAGATTTAGATAATATGATTGATATGCTATCTAAAAATCCAGAGAAAATATCATCATTCTTATCATCACCAATACAAGTTAAGGAAGAACAAGTTTATGGTGAAATACCATTTGGAGCAGGGCTTATGCCTTTCTATACAACACTTGCTATATGGGTTGGCTCACTTCTTTTAACATCACTTTTAACAGTTGAAGCTAAAAACTTTAAAGGTGAAAAAGCAAATTTATTACAGGTTCATTTTGGAAAAATGTTATTATTTATAATATTTTCAATAATTCAAACTGTAATAGTAACACTTGGGGATAAATATGTACTTGGATTTAGTCCATATAATATGTGGCTTATGATGGGAATAGCCATATTAAGTTCAGTTGTATTTACAATTATAATCTATACTCTTGTATCTTTATTTGGTAGTATGGGGAAAGCAATGGCTATTGTAATAATGGTATTACAAGTTGCAGGGTCAGGAGCTATTTATCCTATACAAACAAATCCAGCGATATTTGGGAAACTTGAATTTTTATGGCCGTTTAAATATGCTATGGACGGATTTAGAGAAGCTATATCAGGACCAATTTGGAGTGATGTTAAAGCTGATGTTATAGCACTTTTAATTTTTGCAGGAATATTTATAGTAATAGGACTTTTAAAACCATTACTTCATAAGCAGACAGAATTTATGGAGCATAAGTTTAAATCATCAGGATTATAATATTAAACACCGTATCTGAAATGGATACGGTGTTTGTTTTTATTTAAATATTAATTCATAGAGAGTAAATTTTTGTAAGATATAATATTTATAAATAAAAGATTGTTAAACGCAGAAATATTGGGGGAAGAAATTATTTTAAGGGGGAAAACAGTATGAAAAAAGAGTTGTTAGTGAAAGAAAAACCAAAGTATACAAGTATAATTTTATTTGCATGTTTTGTAGGAATATTTATTTTTAGCACAATTAAAGCAGTAAGACTTGATACATTTAAAGATGATTTCTTTATGTTTATTATATCTGCTATTGCTTTAGTTATATTATCACTTGGAATGAAACATCAGATAGATGAGAATAAAAAAGCTAAAAATGGTGGAGTTTTAATAGATATAAAAAATGAGGGGATTAGCTATTTAAATGATATTTCTGGTAAGATAGAGTTTGCACGATGGAGTGATATCTTAGATGTTATGTATAGACCTCGTAGTGGTGAGGTTACAGAAGTTTTTGGTATTGTTATAAAGATGAATAAAAGGATTGCTGGTGATATAATAATGCTAGAAAATTTGGAGAAAAAGAGTAAGAAAGAAGCTCTAATGGTTAGGGTGAGTTTGGTAAATGCTAGCTATAAACCAAAAGAAATAGTTAAAGTTATACAAGAAAATATAAGTAAGTAGTTATGAGTGCATATTCGTTAGAATATGTACTTTTTTACTTTACATAAGGATTATTGTGTCGACCTAGGTTACAAATTATCATAATAACTCAAAAGATAACATTAAAAACTATTACATTTCATATATTTAATACAAAGTAATGTAAAAGCAATTGATTAGGAGATGTGTATGAAAATAGGGAAGTGTGATGTTGGATTTTTAGGGCAAGAAACATTTAATTTAGAGGGGCGAAGTCAAAAATGTAAATTTTACTTTATAAAACCAGCGAAAGAAATAACAGAGTATATAAACCACCATATATTACTTATTGATTTATCTGAAAGTATGAGGGATAACATTGATAATTTAAAAAAGGGGATTAAAGAAACTTTAAAGGCACTTAAAAAAGAAGAAAATAATTATGTTTCGGTCATTTTATATTCAGGTGACGAAAAAAATATTATAGCTAGGACTGTTAGGTGTGATGATATATCTTATAGAATGGCTAAAGTTTATAAGATAGTTGATGATGAGGTTTATGTTAGAGAAAATACTGATTTATTTAAAGGATTTCAAAATGCGAAAGAGCTAATTGAAGAATTGTCTGATGAGAATGTTAAGCAAAATATTATTTTATTTACAGATGGATATGTTGCAAGTGCAGAGAAATTTAATGATAATAGAGCTAAATGCCTTAGTGTTGTAGAGGAACTAGCTTTAAAAAATGTATCAATTAATACAATAGGACTTGGCTCATATTATGATAGGAGTTTTTTAAGGGAGATATCTAACTTATCATATGAAGGGAAATTTAATCATATAGGAGATATTAAATCTTTTTATAAGACCGTTTTGTTAGAAATTAAAAGAATTAATAATACAGAAAAAGTAAATATTACAATTGATAATGAAGAGTATTATATAATTTCTAAATTAGAAATGTTTAAAGGAGAAACTACTTTGCAAACCCTAGATATGAGTAGTAATAACATAGTTGTAGTTTTTGATGATAACTTAAATATTAATGGTAAAATTATAAAACCAACAAGAAAGAAATTACTTAAAGAATTTTCAGATGATTTTAGTTATAGCCTTGCTAGATATTATATAAGTAAAGAAGATATTTTAAATATGGAGAAAGCTATAAAAATTAGTGAGGATTTATATGTTTATAATATGCTAGTAAATTGTTATTCATTTACTGAAAAAGGTCAGGCTATTGAGATTTTAGATACTATGATAAATGATAAAAGCAAAAGGTTTAAGCTTGGGAAAAGTAATATAAAGAGTGAAGAAGATGAACAGCTATGTCTTTTAGAACTTTTACAGGAAATTATGAATGATAATGAGTGTAAGCTTTTATGGAATTATGCTTATAAATATAAACGTATTGGTGTTAAAGAAAAAAGTGTAGAAGATGAATATAAATTTATCAGACCGACGGTTGGATTTGGTAATGTTAAATCAATTAATATAGGTAATGAAAGATTGAATGTTGGTGTTAAGGTTCAAATTGATGGAGTTGTTCAAAATGAAATTAATAAGCTTAAGTTAGATGCTTGTATATTTAGAGATTATAATATAGTTGTAAATGGAAATATAAATACGGATGAAATATGGTGTGTTTTATCTAAAAATGCAAAGTCTATGCTTAGAAAAGAAAAGCTTATAAAATCTATTATTAAAATATATGATAAGGAGATTTGTGTTCTTAATATAAAAAATTTAAAAGTTGCAAATAAGAGAATATCAAATTTACTTACTAAAAATGAGGTTGCTAAATATCTTTATGATATAGAAGTATTAAAGTGTGAAATATTAACTTTAGAAAAATTTATAAAAGATATTTTTACTACTAAAGTAGAAGAAGTTCTAACTAAAAATGATATGGAAGCTATTAAAGTTAAACAAGCATTTAGAGTTGGAGCAGGAAATATTTATAAACCAGTTAAGGTAGAAATTTTAAGTAGTACAGAATATGAGTTTTATATATCGAAAGTTGTTGATTGGAAAATTGAAAAGTTTCCAAAGACAAAAGAACTTAAAGATTCTTTAGAAAGATTAAAACCATTAATAGTTGGTGATATGAAAGAAAGTTATAAAAGGGTTTTAAGTAAACTTACAGAACTTAAAAAAGAAAAAAGTTATAAGCAAAATCTTATAAATATAGTTAAAATATCAAATAGACTTAAAGAAAAAAATATTTTTAATTGGGACACTATTGAAACTAAAAAGAAATTAAAAAGCGATAAAGAATTAAAAGCAAATATGATTGTTGGAAATATTGTTAATATAGGAATTAAAGAAATTGATGGAATAAAAGTTAGAGAAGATTATTATGAAGTTATAAAGAAATTTAATTAATAAAAAGGGAACTACTTTTGTAGTTCCCTTTTTATTAAGCGTTTTAAACTTATATTTGTTTAATAAAAATTTTGATTAGCAACCTGATTTAGCAATAGCTGAGATTGTTGCATTTTTGATATCAAATATTAAAAGTTCAGCAGGGTTGTTGATTGCATTGATTATTCTTACTGAGTAAGTTGCACAAGCAGGACATCCAGCAGCTTCAACTTTATTGAATTGGAAGTGATGTGTGATTTCATCATTAGCAGCATGAGCAGCTATCATGTGTGAGTAAGTCCATGTTCCACAAACACTTTCGCATCCATTTTCACATCTAACAAGTTCAAATTCTACTCTTGCAGGCATTGTTTGAGCAGCAGCAAATTTTATAAATACATCACCAGCAAATTCAAATTTAACTGATGGAGCTTTAAGACAACTTGTATCAAGTGATAAACAAGCTATTGATTTTGGATTTACTGTTACAGTAAGAGCACCAGCGATATCAAATGAATGAGGAACATTTGTTGTTGATCCACAGTTAGCTTCAAATAATACTGGGTGAGCACAAGGGCTTAATTGCTTACAGTTTGAGTATCTTCTTCCTTCACCACATTCACAGAAATTAGAATCTGGCATACATGTTTGTTCTTCGTTACAATAATTAAGTTTCATAATAAAAATACCTCCGTTTTTATCTTAAGTTTTATTTTGTTTTTATTAGGTTTTCATAGTATATACTATGTTAGGTGAATTACTTTGATACAGTTTTGATTTAAAAAATTATCCTTTAATAATTCTAGCTATAAGACCTGATTTTTCATTAATACCAACTTCAATATGTGTGATTTCTTGCGAAATATTATTTGATTTACAGTTGGTTGATTCAGCAACAACAGTAGCAGTTTGGAGTGGCTCTGGAATGAACACTTTTTGATTTTGAAGTATTGAAATACCAAGTGTTACAATAAGTTTATTTGCATATTCACTTTTTGAGTCATTATTATTAAGTGGGACTTTATAACACTCTTCATTTAATTTTGTGTATTCATGCGACCAATAAATCTTTTCTGCTGTTGAGTAAAAATATTCATAGCTATTAGAAGTATGTGATTTACTTTTATATTGCGTATCATATTTAGGGTTTATATAATAATTTATATCTACTATGGTTTTAAATGGTATAGTAACAATTTTATTTTTAGAGTTATAACTATCAAAAAAGCATACATTTATATTTTTTTTAACTAGCCCTTCGATTAAGAGTTTTGTGTTTTTTGATAAAAATTTACATTGGTTTATAATAACTCTATTCTCAGTTGTTGTTAAAGATTTTATAGGATATTTATATTTGATTTCACAGTATATATTAGTTTCAAGTTCTGATAAAACAACAGGGAAAATACCTATTAAATTTCCAGCAGAACCCATAGGTGGACTAAAAGTAGTTATATTATTATTAAAATTTTCAAACTTGATTTGATTATTAGAATTAATATCATTTTCTGTTGTTTTTAAATTATCATTTGAATCGATAGGACTCATAAATCCTCCAAGAAAATTACTAGCAAATTAATTGCACTACTATCTATGATATTCATAAGAGTACAAATGGTTAAAATAAAAAAACTGTGGATAACTTTATTTAAAAGTTATCCACAGTTTCTATTAATTAAATCTATAGCCAGTACCCCAAATAGTTTCTATATACTCTGGAGTAGCATTATCTTTTTCTATTTTTTTTCTAAGCTTTTGTACATGAACAGCGACGGTTGCTGTATCTCCATAAAAATCAGTTCCCCAAATCTTATCAAAAAGTTGGTCTTTGGTGAAAACAATATTAGGATTTTTAGCAAAAAAAGTTAGAAGCTCAAACTCCTTAGTTGTCAGTAAAACTTCCTTACCTCTCATAAAAACTTTATGAGAATCTAGATTTATCTCAAGTGCTTTATTTATAAGAATATTTTTTATATCTTTTTTACCGATAAGTCTTTCATATCGCATTATGTGAGATTTGATTCTAGCAACAAGCTCTGCAGGGCTAAATGGTTTGGTAAGGTAATCATCAGCACCAAATCCAAATCCACGAATTTTATCAATATCATCAACCTTAGCAGAAACTATTATTATAGGAGTTTCAAATTTTTCTCTAAATTTTTTTACTATATCAAGTCCATTTACACTTGGTAGCATTAAATCAACAACTACTAAGTCGTAAATTCCAAGTAATGCTTTTTCAAGACCAATAGCACCATCATTATATATATCAACGTTATAATCATTTAGTTCTAAATAATCTTTTTCAAGATTAGCTATATTTTCATCATCTTCTATTACTAAAATTTTTTTCATCTAAAAATCTCCTTTATCTTAAGTTTATTTTATTTTGAAATTGGAAGTTTAATAGTGAATGTGCTTCCAAAGCCAATATCACTTTCAACAAAAATTTCTCCATTATGAGCCTCAACAATTTCCTTAGAAATAGCAAGTCCAAGACCAGTACTCATTATATTTTTAGTTCTTTCTTTATCAACTCTATAAAATCTATTAAATATATTTTGAATATCAGCTTCTGGAATTCCATGACCATTATCTTTTATTGATAAAAAGATATTACCAGTATCATTATATAATCTAACTTTTACATTTAAATTATCAGTACCATATTTTTTAGCATTACCAACAATATTTCTGATTGTTCGATAAAGTTGTTTTGCATCTATATTAACTAGGATATCATTTTTTATTTCATCATAATAATTAAAAGTTAGAGAGTCTTCTTCAAAAGTAAATTTAAACTCACCCATAATATCTTCTATATAATTAGAAATATTTATATCTGTAAATTCAAAATCAACTTTTTGCATATCAAGTTTAGAAAATAAAAATAAATCATCAATAAGCTTATTCATATAATTACAATTACTACTTATGACATCTAAATATTTTGATAGCTTTTCTTTATCAGAAATTTCTCCATCAATTATAAGATCAACATAGCCATTAATAGAAGTGATTGGAGTTTTTAAATCATGAGATATATTAGCTATAATATTTTTTCTGTTATTTTCATATTCTATTTGAATATTTTCACTATCTTCAAGTTTTTGTGCCATTGAATTAAATTCATCAATAAGAGTTCCAATTTCATTAAGAACATTATTTTGAACCCTAACACTATAATCTCCATCAGATATTTTTAAAACCATACTACGTAAATCTTCAATGGGACTTAATATTTTTTTCTCGATACTCATGTACATTAAAGTATTTACAAGTTCAGTAAGTAGTAGCATTATAGCTATACATATAGCTATAGTAGCAAAGCCAGCTACGTGAAAAACAGAAGTAACTATAAATAGTCCTATAATCATTGTTATGATTCTAAAAATTATAATTTTTTTCTTTATAATTGCAAATTCTTCTTTGTTTATATTTAATCCTTGGCATTTTTTTATATGTTCATCATGATTCTTTTTATGTCTTTTAATGAAGAGTGATAGTTTGCTTTCTTTAGTATTTTCATCCATATAGATTCCTCCTTTGTAACAGTTATATAGTAACACAATAAATAAAATAGGGAATGTAGCTTAAGTCTACATTCCCATAGGAGTAATTTTTTGAACACATTTATTTTAAAGTGAAATTTCTATTTTTAGTGAGATAGGTGTTACAGCACCTTCTAATAATACTTTTGAGATTTCATTTTCTGCATTTACAAATATTTTTATTTCAGTAGCATCTATTTGAGTAAATAGTGCTTTCATTACATTCATTTTAAATCTTATGATTTCTTCTGGCATACCAAGTGATTTCATAAACTCAATTTTTTTAGCCATCATTTCAGCATGATTACCATTCATCATTTCATGGATTTTATCATGTTCTTTTTTAAAGTTTTTAGCCTCAATACTTATAACGTTAAATTCTCCATCTTTTGAAACTTTCATTTCGTTAACAAGCTTTAACATAAACATAGCTTTTCCAAATTTACGATCTCTTTTACTGCATGAGCATTTACAATCACAATTTTTCATAGCCTCTTTCTTTTTAGCTTTCATATCTTTTATATCAACATTATTATTTAATTCTACTTTTTCACCATTTTCAATGAAGAATCCTGATACGTTTCCTTTCATATCATGAGTTTCATGATTTTTATAGAATTTACCTTCTGTTGAAATTATGCTTGTACCATTTTCAGTTGTAGTAACTTTAATTGTTCCTTCACATTCTTTTTTTGATTTAGCCTTTGCCATCATCTTGTATAGTAATTCTAATTTATTCATAATTAAATCCTCCATCTATCTTTTGTATTTTTTAATTCATTTTGTTGTGTTCGTTTGTTGTCTATGTTTTTATTATAAAGCCTGACTTTAAAAGCATTTTAAAATAAATATAAAAATTTCATAAAGTTTTATAAAGAAAATATTTATATTTAAATATTTACAATAAATTACAAGTAATGTATAATATTAGAAAAGAATATACTTATCTAGAGTGGTGGAGGGACTGGCCCTTTGAAGCCCAGCAACCAATAGTATTTTTACTATGGGTGCTAATTCCTGCAGTTTTCTGAAAGATAAGGGTAAATTTTGAGCGATTTTTCGTGTCTAAAGGATTACCCCTTTAGGCACTTTTTTTATTTAGCAATAAATATTGGGGGTATTTAGATGAAGATAAAAGAACTTTTTGATAATAAAGAATTGGTATTTTCCTTTGAGGTGTTTCCACCAAAGCCAAGTTCCTCTATTGATGTAATTTATAAAACATTAGATGGACTTCGTGATTTAAATCCAGATTTTATAAGTGTAACTTATGGAGCAGGTGGAAATAGTAATGAGAATAGAACAGCAGAGATTGCTGGGATAATAAAAAATAAGTATGAGATAGAACCACTTGCACATCTGACTTGTATAAATTCAACTAAAACTGAAATAAATGATATTTTAACTGATTTAAAGAATAATAATGTTGAAAATATTTTAGCACTTAGAGGAGATATACCCAAAGGTGAAACTCTAAGAGGAAATTATAAATATTCAGATGAGCTTGTTAAAAGTATTAAAGATTTTGGTGGATTTAATATAGCAGCGGCCTGTTATCCAGAGGGGTATAGCAAGGACGAAGAACTTACAAAACATATAGAAATGCTTAAAAGAAAAGTAGATGCAGGGGCAGAGCATTTTATATCACAATTATTTTTTGATAATGATGATTTTTATAATTTTTTAGATAAGTCTAAAAATCAAGG
>NZ_CAMQRY010000032.1 GCF_947036855.1 uncultured Clostridium sp. | reverse complement strand
TATCTTGACTAGGAAGCTCCCACTTCAAGCTTTAGCTAAGTGGTGAGTAGTTCACTTTTGAAGATGATAAACTTGTACAAACTAGTTATAATATTATACCAACATCAATAAGTTCTGTAGATTATAAAAATGATTATATTCCAACGCCTTTATATGGTGAGGATGGAGTCGGTATATTAGATGAGCTAAATAGGCTATCACCAAGTTTAAAAGGAAATATTAAAAATGAGTTTTGGAAATTAGAATATAAACAAAAAACACCCTAGAAAATTCTAGGGTGTTTTGTTGTTTAAAATCACAAAATAAAAATTATTATGTCCTTAAACTATTATGTTAAGTAAACTATCTTTTTAATTCATCAAGACAGTTCTTACAAATATTCTTTCCTTTGTAGTTAACTACATCTCTAGCATCTCCACAGAAGATACATGCTGGTTGATATTTCTTTAAGATGATTTGCTCACCATCTACATATATTTCTAATGCGTCTTTTTCTGCGATATCTAAAGTTCTTCTTAATTCTATAGGGATAACTATTCTCCCTAGTTCATCTACTCTTCTTACTACACCTGTTGATTTCATTGTGTTTATTTCCTCCTTGCGAATAACAAATTTCGACAAAATATACTTTAATTTTAACAAAATTTGTATGTTGACTTAATATTTAATTGGAAAAAAGAATTTTTGGAATTCTGACTTCTTAATATAAATATTTATATATTGAATATACTACCATTTTTTTGAAATGTCAACACATAAAATGATAAAAAACACTTTTTTTGTAAAAAAAACTAAAAAGCTTGTACATTTTTCACTAAGAAATAGATATTTTTACGAAAAAAGAGTTAAAATGCTAAGTGAAATCTTGTTTTAAAAGGTAAAAAAATACAATAAAAGGAAATTGAATAGTGCTAATTATTTACTTTTATTTGGTTAATAGCATTTTATTGGTAGTAAATTAACGGAGAAGATAAGAAGAAATAACTTTAAAAGGAAATTTTATGAAAAAGAAAAAAGAATATAATTTAAAAATAATTATAGAATACGGAAAATTATTATGGATTCTATTAGTGAGATATATTATGGATAGATAGTTAACTTGTAATGTGATTATAATTACTATATAATTAAGTTAGTAATAAATGAGAGGTGTGAATATGGATTCTAAAAAACTAGATAAAAAATATTTTTTGGATTTAGCAACAAAAATTTCACATAATACAATAGTATCTTATGATGAATTACCTAAATATGATTTATTTTTATCACAGGTAATTGATTATTTAAATGATGCTTTTGAAGGCGATAATTATACAAATAATATAGTTCAGAATTATATTAAAAGTGGTGTGATTTCAAAACCGATTGATGGAAAAAAAAGAGGTTATACAAAAGATCATTTAGCACAATTAGTTCTTCTAAGTTATATGAGACCTGTTTTAACAACTGAAGAGATTAAGAATGTTTTTAATTTAGCATTTAATGATATTAACGATAGAAATGATGATATTATATCTTGGAGAGAGGCATATAAATTATTTTCAGAAATACAGGAAGAGAGTCTGACTAGTTTTTCAGCAGCAAATTTATATGATGATGAAAAATTAAATGAGAAAATAAAAGTGTTAAAATTGAAAAAAACTGATGAAGAAAGAATTAGAGTTTTTATTTTAGTAATGGCACTTGTTGCCCAAGCTAGTGCTATTAAAAATATGGTACATAAAATAGTTAAGGATAATTCAAATAAATTTTAAAAAATAATGAAAAACTCCAAAGGAACTGTATATATAGTTTTGAAGGGAGTTTTTTTTATGGAAAAAATTTTAGAGGCAGTTGCTAATGTTGGATTTCCAATAGCGATAGCTATGTATCTTTTGATGAGGATAGAAGTTAAGCTTGATAGATTAAGTATTAGCATAGAGAAACTTACAAATGTTTTAAATAAAAATTAAGAGAAGGGATATACTAAATTATTTGTTTAGTATATCCCTTCTTTTATTCATTGATTATTAGTGAGTAAGAACAAGTAAATTCCTTATTTTCATCAAGTGATAGCATTCCAGATTTTTCACTGAAATCACCATTGAAATCTTCAAAATCCGCATGTCCAAACCAAGGTTCTATACATAGGAATGGAGCACCACCTGCAGGAGCCCATAGTCCAAGATGTGAGAAATCTGTAAAATCAAATTCTATAAATTTATTATGATTATTTGTTTTCACAGCTATTTTAGTAGATTTTATTTTACTGCAATCAAATACTAAGGCATCATTTTTAAATAATTCTTTTGAAAGTGGAATTTGATTTTCATTTTGTAAAGATGCTTTTGTATTATGAGTAAACAATCCATTTGCTGGGTTTAAAAGCATTAGTGAAGTTGTTTCTTTTTCATTAAACTCAAAGAAATAATCATTTAATGATTCACCTTCAAGAAGTGGACACATATAAGCAGGGTGTGAACCTATTGAGAAGTTAATTGTTTTGTTATCTAAATTTTTAACTATATAAGTAGTTTTTACTTTTTTACCCTCTAAAGAATGTTTAATGATTAATGAAAATTTATAAGGATAAACTTTTAAACTCTCATCTGAATATTTAAGTTCAAAACTAATTGAACTATCAGTTTTTTCTTTTAAAGTAAATAATGATGTTCTAGCTAGTCCATGTTGAGGTAATTCATAAGTTTTACCATCAACAGTATATTTACCATCTATAACCTTACCTACTATTGGGAAAAGTGCAGGAGTATGATATTTCCAGTAAGTTGGATCACCATTCCATACAAATTCTGTATCATCAAGTTTTGATTTGATACTATAGATTTCTCCACCATGCTCGTGAGCATTTATTGTTAAAAATTCATTTTCTAAATTATAAAGCATAATATTTTATCCCCTTTGATTAATTAGTCTTTAAAATAATTATATAATTTATTTGAATTATTTCATATAATGAATAGTAAAATATACTAAATATTTAAAATTCATGCTTAATAATTGATAGTATGAACATAATAATTAATATATAATTAATTTGAAATAATAAAAATAGGTGGATTTATGATTAAAAGAATATTTTCAAATTTAATAATGTTTTTTAAAAAAATTATAGATGATGATATATATGCCTTAGCATCTCAGCTTGCATATAATTTGATTTTGGCTTTTTTTCCATTTTTAATATTTTTAATGACATTACTAGGATTTAGCAATTTAAATAGTCAATCAGTATTAGAACTTTTAAGGCATATTATGCCTTATCCAGCTTATCAACTGATTTCAGGAACGGTAGTAAATATAATAGAAAATCAACAAACAGGGCTACTTTGGATGAGTATAGCACTAGCTATCTGGACATCATCATCAGGGATAGCAGCAGTTATACGAGGGCTTAATAAAGCTTATGGAGTAGAAGAAGATAGGTCATATATAAAAGTTAAAATAATATCTATTTTTGCAGTGTTATTATTAGCATTTGTTATAATCGCAACATTATTTTTAATAGTATTTAGCAATACTATTATACTTGTTATAGATAAATATATACCAAATCCAGAAATAATATTAGATATATGGAATGTCACAAAAAATATAGTTCTGATCTTTATAATGGTTTTGGCATTTGCAACAATGTATCAAATGATACCTTCAAGAAGACTTGGGTGGCTTAATGTTATACCAGGAGCTATATTTACAACTTTAGGGTGGATTGCATCATCAGCAGGATTTGCTTATTATGTAAATAATTACGGTAATTATTCAAGGTTTTATGGAAGTCTTGGTGCAATTTTTATTTTTATGACATGGATGTTTTTAACTTCATTTATTCTTATACTTGGTGGAGAAGTCAATGCAGTTCTGGTTGATAGATAATTTTTTCTTGTAAAGTGAATATAAACTGTTGATATGGCTAAAATTTAATTATGTTAAATTAGGAGGCATATTGATATGAATAAAATTGTTTTACTTGGGAGACTTGTAAAAGACCCAGAACTTACAAAGGTTGAAAATAGCGATAAGGTATATACTAAATTTACAATAGCTATAAAGAGAGATTATAAATCATTAGATGGTGAGAGAAAATCAGATTTCATACCACTTATAATGTGGGAGAAAAAAGCAGAACTTGCTTGTAAATTTTTAAGTAAGGGTGACCTTATAACACTAAGTGGTAGACTTATAACAAGAACTTATGAAGATAATGATGGCAAAAGAAGATATTTTATGGAAGTTTCAGCAGATGAATTTAGAAAAATAAGCCCATATAAAAAAGTAGAAGAGAGTAAATAATAATAAAGAGGTAACTACGAAATAATTTTTCATAGTTACCTCTTTTAGTTATTTAGATAAAATTTCACCAATTTCTTTACCAAGGTTAAAACTTTCTAAAAGTTCAGATTCAGATGGCTTAAAGTTTATGTTTAATGATGCTACTGGCATCTTCATTTTTAATTCTTTAAGTCTTGAATCAAGTCTTGGAACTGCTTCACCACTCCAACCATAAGATCCAAATGCAGCGGCAATTTTACCACCATGTAAAATTGGATTAAGGTGTGCAAGTAAAATTCTTACAGGTTCAAGCATATCAGCAAGTATAGTTGGTGAACCAACTATTAAAGCATCAGCCTCACCTATAGCACTTAGCATTTCGCTTGTTTCATGGTCAATGATATTAAATAATTTAATATCGAAAGTTCCAACTGACTCAAACCCTTTCTCAATTTCTTTTGCGATTATTTCTGTATATCCATAAGCTGTTACATATGGAATTACAACTTTTTTAATTTCATTTTTAGGAGCTGGTATACACCAACCTTTACAAATATCAATAATTTCTTTGTTATTCTCACGAAGGATAGGTCCATGTCCAGGACAAATCATATCAATTTGCATAGTTTCTATTTTTGAGATTGCTTTAAGCATAAATGGTTTAAATGGTCCCATTATACAATCAAAATAGTATTTAAGTGCCGACATATAATCTTCTTTATTTTCAATTAAATCATTGAAGATACCATCAAAGCAATAATGTGCTCCAAATGAATCGCAAGTTACAAGAACTTTATCTTCTTCAATAAAAGTATAAATAGTATCTGGCCAGTGTAGCATTGGCACAGATATGAATCTAAGTGTTTTATCACCAAGAGATAAAGCTTGTCCATCTTTAACTTCTATATAGTCAAAATCTCTATTAACAATACCTTTTAGGTATTTAATAGCAAGTTTTGATGCAACAATTTTTGCATTTGGAGAAAGTTCTAAAATCTTATCAACAGAACCAGCATGATCAGGCTCTGTATGACTTACTACAATATATGATATATTGGCAAGGTCAACACCTAAAGATTCCAGTCTTTGTTTATACTCATCAAAAAATTCTGCTTTAACAGTTTCAAAGATAGCAGTTTTCTCACTTCCTTTAAGTACGTATGAATTGTAAGTAGTTCCATAAGGTGTATTCATTATAATATCAAAAACACGAAGATTATAATCTAAAGCCCCAACCCAATATAAATTATTTTTAATTTTTCTATACTCCATAAAATATTAATTACCATTTATAAAAATGATAATTACCCTCCTTCTAATGATTTCTAAATAATTTCTAAAATTTTCCTTTAAAAGAAAATAAAAACTATCAAATAATTATTACTAATTATATTATATTACAATAAGTTGTAAACAAGTATTAACAAAAAATAACCTTTTTATTAATAAGCAAGTAATGACTTTTGAAATTTATGAAAAAATGGAAGGAAATAGAATGGATTCGACAAGAAAAACAATTAAATGTTAATTATTTAGTAAATAAGAGTGAAAGAAACATTATAATTGGGGATAAATGTCAATAAAATCTTTTATTTTTTACAAATTGGTAGCATAATCTGACAGTATTTTCTCTGGATAAATGATATTATATGTATAAATACTAGATAATTTATTTTTTTATAATAGTTTAAGGGGGAATAAACATGAAAATAGTTAAAGAAGTAGCAAAAAAAATAGAAACAGAGGAATTAGGGTATAAATATTCATATAGATTAACAGCTAATAAATTTGAGGGAAAAGAGATTTTTGGGGTAGAAGTTGAAAGATTTGATTATTTAGATGGTGAATTAGTTAATATAGAAAGAGATGGTGTTGAAAAAATTTCACATGATGTATTAAAGGTAAGTGAATTATTTGATATAATCTCAGAGAGTATAGTATCTCCAATACATTTAATTGATGTTATAGGTGATAAGATTGATAGATGTATTGAAGAAATCAATGAAGAAAGGGCTATGGCCTATAATTAGTTCATAGTAGAAGTTAAAATGATTTTAGGAATAGGAACAGATATTATTGAAATAAATAGAGTAAATAATGTTATTCAAAGAAATGAAAATTTTCTAAAGAGAAATTTTTCGTTAGATGAGATTAAATATTTTGAAGATAGAAAATTTAAGATTGAAACAATAGCAGGAGCATTTTCAGCAAAAGAAGCTGTTAGTAAAGCAATAGGAACTGGATTTAGAGGGTTTTCATTAATTGATATAGAAATTATAAGAGATGAACTTGGAAAGCCTAACATCAGAATTGGAAGAAAAGTTGAAGAAGTTTTAAAAAAATTCGATATAATAAATTATAGATTTCATATTAGCATATCTCATAGCAAGGAAAATGCTATTGCATATGTAATTTTAGAAGGTGATAAAAATGAAGCTTTTTAAAGCTAAAGATATCAGAATGATAGATGATTACTGTATAAAGAAACTTGAAATTCCGTTAATGCTACTAATTGAAAATACTGCATTAGCAGTTTTAAAGCACTTAGAACTAGAAAAAAATAATTCTTTTATAGTTGTTTGTGGTATTGGAAATAATGGTGCTGATGGACTTGCTATAGCAAGACATCTTATAGTAAGAAATAAAGATGTGGATATATTTATTGTTGGAGATACTTGTAAAGCATCAGAGGGATTTAAATCTAATAGATTAATTCTTGAAAATATGAATATTGAATTAAATTACATAAAAAAGGAAAAAGATTTAGATAAATTAACAAAAAGTTCAAAAGTTTCTGATTTAGTGGTTGATTGTATATTCGGAACAGGGGTAGATAGAAAAATAAATGGCTTATTTATGCGAATTATAGAGGTTTTGAATAAAAATTCAAAATGTATACATTCTGTGGATTTACCTAGTGGGATTAATAGTGATACAGGGGAAATTATGGGTATTTCTGTTTTCTGTAATAAAACGGTAACAATTGCCTGTTATAAAGAAGGTATGATAAATGATAAGGTAAGACCTTATTTTGGGGATATTTATCTAGAAAATATAGGAATACCTGAATTTGTATTAGATAAATTCCATAATGGAATGTTTCTAACAGATTCAAAGTATATAAAAGAACTTATACCTACAAGGCCAGTAGATGGTCATAAGGGTAAGTTTGGAAAAGTAGTTGTAATAGCAGGAAGTAAAGGCTTTACAGGAGCTGCATACATATCAACAAAATCGGCGATAAAAACAGGGAGTGGACTTGTAACTCTTTGTACAGATAGTTATACAGAAGATTCTCTTTCGAGTAGTTTAGTTGAAGCTATGAGTTGTAATTATCAAAATAATAAAGAAAAGTTTTTAGAGCTTTTAAAGTCATGGGATTGTGTTGCAATTGGTCCAGGGCTTGGAGATAATAAAAATACATTAAATCTTTTAAAGACTGTTATAAAAAATCACTCTAAAAATATATTAATTGATGCAGATGGACTTAATGTATTAAAAGAAAATTTAGATATATTAAAACAATCAACTGCTAAGATTATAATTACACCTCACCCAGGTGAGATGGCAAGGCTAATAGGAAAAGACATACCTTATGTTAATAGTAATAGAGTAGAAGTTGCTAAGACATTTGCGAGTAAGCTAGGTATAGTAGTTTTACTTAAAGGAAGCAAAACTGTAATAACAGATGGTGAAAAAGTATTTATAAATCCAACAGGATGTAGTGCAATGTCATCAGGTGGTATGGGTGATTCTTTAACAGGAATTATAATTTCACTTGTTGGGCAGGGGATTCCTCAAATGGAAGCATGTATTCTAGGTGCATATTTACATGGGTATATAGCACAGGAACTTGCCAAGGATTTATATACGGTTCAGGCAAGTGACATAATAGCTAATATCTCTCGAATTATGAAAAAGCTTGAATATGAAAAATAAAATTATGTAATAAATAGAATTAGAATAGAATAGGATATAAATGTAAACTATGTTATGTTGGGGGAAGAAATGAAAAGTAAACTTTTAGTATCCAAAAATAAGATTCTTATATCAATAATTGTTCTAATTCTAGTTATTGTAGGTTCTTTAGCTATTTATACAAGTTATAAAGCTAATAATAATCCAAGCAAAATAATTCAAGGTATTACAAATGCTAAGACGTATACTGTTGATGTAGAGTATACTATAAAAAACTCTAGAGGCGAGTTTATAGAAGAGGCGAAGATAGAACATAAGAATAATGAATCTAAGCTTACTTTTGTAGAAAAAGAACAAATTTTTTCAAAAGATAAAATAAAGATAAATTACTTTGAGGGAGATAAGCATTTTATAGTAGATCGAGACTATGATGAGTTTTATAGATTTTTCTTAGTTAATGAGTTAGGAAATTATATTAATAAAGAGGGCGTAAAATTTACTCAAAAAGATAATAAAATGATAATTGACTTTAAAACAGGAAGTTCTAATAGGAATTTTACAAATGCTAAATTTATAGTAGATTTAAAGCAAAAAGAACCTAAATCAATTACTATATTTGATGATAAAGGGTTAGAAAGAGTTTTAGTCAATTATAATAATTTTTCAATAACAAAGGAATAATCTTTATTTTAAATAAAATTAAGAGGTGTTACTGTGGAGAGTATAAGACCTGTTTGGGCCGAGGTTAATTTAGATAATATTAAAAGTAATATGAAGGCAATAAAGAAAATGACTAAAAACAAAAAAATAATAGGTGTGGTTAAAGCAGATGCTTATGGACATGGAGCTATTGATGTTGCACCTGTTCTTTTAGAAGAAGGTGCAGATAAACTTGCAGTAGCAGTTATTACAGAGGCATTAGAACTTAGAAGTGCAGGGATAAAATCAGATATTATGATACTTGGTTATACACCTTTAACATTTAGTGAAAAGCTAATAGTTGAAGATATAGAACAAACTGTTTATAGTTTAGATTATGCAAGAGGTCTTGCAAGAGAAGCTTTAAAGCTTAACACTAAGGCTAAAATACATTTAGCAATAGATACAGGTATGGGTAGAATTGGATTTTTACCGGAAGAAGATTATGAGGAAATATTAAAAGTATGTAGACTTCCAGGGCTTGAGGTTATTGGTATATTTACTCATTTTGCAACTGCTGATGAGAGAGATAAAGATTATACAAGGATGCAATTTGATAAATTTAAAAAGATATGTGATAAGTTAGAGCGTGAAGGAATACACATTCCTTTAAAACATAGTTCTAATAGTGCAGCTATAATGGATTTACAGGAAACGTATCTTGATGGAGTTAGACCAGGAATAATTATGTATGGATATTATCCATCAAAAGATGTAAAGATTAAGGAATTAAAGCTAAAACCTGCATTAACTTTAAAAACAAATATAGTTCATCTTAAAACTTTAAATAAAGATATGTACATAAGTTATGGTAGAAAATTTAAAACAGGTAGAAAAGAAACTAAAGTAGCTACTTTACCAATTGGTTATGCAGATGGATATACAAGACTTCTAAATGGTAAAGCAAAAGTTATTATAAGAGGTAAACTTGCACCAGTAATCGGAAATATATGTATGGATCAATGTATGATTGATGTAACAGATATAGAAGAGGTAGCACTTGGTGATGAGGTTATCTTAATTGGAGAAAGTAATGGCGTGAAATTTAATGCAGATGATATTGCAAATCTTATAGGAACTATAAATTATGAAATAATATGTATGCTTAAAAATAGAGTTCCTAGAATTTATCTGAAAAACGGAGAAATATCAAAAGTAAGAAATTATCTGTAAAATTGATAATTTTTTAAGAAAAAAGTAAAAAAAGTTTAATAAATCTTTGACTTTGTGACAAAAACCATAATATAATTTAAAATACATAAACTCTTTTTATCAACTTATTATAAAAAGGAGAGGTTTTAATGTCACAAAGACAGAATAATGAAGATATAAAAAAAATAGAAAAAGATATAAAAATATGTCAATTAAATGATGATGTATTAATATCATATAATATAGAGATGTTAGAGAGAATGAAACTGGGATATGAACAGATGGGAGAAATTAATCTTAAATATGCAAATGAAAGTGTTCCAGATTTTAAAGATGGTGTATATTATGAGAAGTGGCTTTGCGGAGTGTGATATATAAATGACAAATGTAAATGTAAAAAGAGGAGATATTTTTTATGCAGATTTGAGCCCAGTAGTGGGTTCAGAGCAGGGAGGAATTAGACCTGTTATAATTGTACAAAATGATATCGGGAATAGATATAGCCCAACGGTAATAGTTGCTGCTATAACATCACAAATAAATAAAGCTAAACTCCCTACACATGTAGAGATATCATCAGAAGAGTATGGTCTTAATAGAGATTCTGTTGTTTTATTAGAACAAGTTAGAACTTTAGATAAAAAAAGATTAAAAGAAAAAATAGGACATATGACTGATGATGATATGAAAAAAGTTAATAAAGCTTTACTTATTAGTTTGAATTTAGATTTAAAATAGAAAAAAGTTATTATAGCAAGGTTTGTTTTTGGACAAGCTTTGCTTTTTTTATATATTTAATAATAATATAATTGGATGTTTACGTTTACTTTGATATTTTAATATAAATTTATTATTATAATTACGATTAAAGTATTTTTAAAAGTAATTATAATAATAATTTTAATATTTATTAAGATTATTGTTATAATCTCATAAATTTTTGTGAAAAGAATAGTGTAACAGAAAAAATATATTTTATGATTATTTGAATTGTTTAGCAGAAACATAGTAGCATTTTGTTTTGAAAGTTAAAAAATCATCTAGAGATATTAATATCAATCCTTAAATAGAGTACCCTATTAGATAATAAGAGTAGCCTTTAAAGGGGTCTATTGGGTAAAAAGGTAAACACAATAATCGTTTTTGATAGAAAATCTATAAAGATTATGATAGAATTAGGTAGGAAAAAATAAAAGTGTTTAAATTTATTTGGTAAAGTAAAAGTCTTTAAATTACAGGATTACTCATAGGAGGGTTAATATGAATAATAAAATAGAAGAATTAAAGAGCATGGCGACAGTTATAAGAAAAGATATTGTTACTATGTTAACAGAATCAAAATCAGGTCATCCAGGTGGATCACTATCTGCGGCTGATATTATAACAACATTATATTTTAAAGAAATGAACATAGATCCAAAAAATCCAAAGGATCCAAATAGAGATAGATTTGTTCTGTCAAAAGGACATGCAGCACCAGTTTTATACAGTGCTTTAGCAAGAAGAGGATTTTTTAATCCAAAAGAACTTTTAACTTTAAGAAAGATAGGATCAAACCTTCAAGGACATCCTAACATGAATGATGTATCAGGAGTAGACATGTCAACAGGTTCACTTGGTCAAGGGATTTCAACAGCAGTAGGAATGGCTATGGCTGGAAAACTTGATAATAAGGATTATAGAGTATTCTCAATCCTTGGTGATGGAGAATTAGAAGAAGGTCAAGTGTGGGAAGCAGCAATGTCAGCAGCTCACTATAAATTAGATAATTTAACAGCATTCGTTGATTTTAACGGATTACAAATAGATGGAGATATAACAAAAGTTATGAGTCCACTTCCAATAGATAAGAAATTTGAAGCTTTTAACTGGAATGTTATAGTTATAGATGGTCATAACTTCGAAGAAATAATCGGAGCTATTGAGAAAGCTAAAGCTACAAAAGGAAGACCAACATGTATTCTTTGTAACACAGTTAAAGGAAAAGGAGTTTCATTCATGGAGAATGAAGCAGGATGGCATGGTGCTGCTCCAACTAAAGAGCAATGTGCACAAGCTATAAAAGAATTAGGAGGGGACAAATAATGGCTAAAATTGCAACAAGAGAAGCTTATGGAAAAGCTCTAGTAGAACTTGGTAAGGTTAATGAAAATGTAGTTGTTTTAGATGCAGATTTATCAAAATCAACAAAAACAGCTGATTTCTCAAAGAATTTCTCTGAGAGATTTATAAATATGGGTATTGCAGAAGCAAACATGATGTGTGTTGCGGCTGGAATGTCTACTTGTGGAAAAATTCCTTTTGTTAGTACATTTGCTATGTTTGCAGCTGGAAGAGCTTTTGAGCAAGTTAGAAACTCAATATGTTACCCAAAATTAAATGTTAAAATATGTGCTACTCATGCTGGATTAACAGTTGGAGAAGATGGTGCATCTCACCAATCAATAGAAGATTTATCTTTAATGAGATCAATTCCTAATATGACTGTTATATCACCTTCAGATGCAGTAGAAACAGAAGCTGCTATTAAGGCTGTAGCTGAGTACGTTGGACCTTGTTATGTAAGACTTGGAAGAATGGGAGTTAATGTTATTAATGATAACGCTGACTATAAGTTTGAAATTGGTAAGGGTGTACAACTTAGAACAGGTTCTGATGTAACAATAGTTGCAACAGGAATCATGGTTGATGAAGCAATTACTGCTGAAAAGATGTTAAAAGCTGAGGGAATTAGTGCAAATGTAATAAACATACATACATTAAAACCATTAGATACTGATATATTAGTTAAAGCAGCTAAAGAAACTAAAGCAATTGTTACTGCTGAAGAGCATAGCATAATTGGTGGACTTGGTTCTGCAGTTTCAGAAGCTTTATCAGAAGTATTCCCAGTTCCAGTTATAAAAGTTGGAGTTATGGATACATTTGGTGAGAGTGGTCAGCCAGCAGAGTTATTAAAAGCTTATGGATTAACTGCTGAAAAAATAGTTGAAGCAGCTAAAAAAGCTATATCAATGAAATAATATTTTTGAAATATATATGAATTAGGTGGTGTGAAAACCACCTTTTTTTTATTTAAAATAAGATATAAAATATAAAATGAAATTTTACTAGAGTGTTATATTTTTTTGAACTAGCAGAAAAATGTATAATTATGGGTTATAATATAACAGTTAAAGTTTAATTACAAATTTTGACCATACATAGGAGTAATGAATTATAAGGGGAGATTAAAATTGAATAATAGTGTTTTAAAAAGGTATATGTTTATAACTATAGGAGTTACTCTTTTAGCGATAGCATTACAGTTTTTTTATTATCCAAATAACATTGCAGCAGGGGGAGTTTCAGGACTTGCACTGATTATAAACACACATACGGGTTTATCAACAGGGCTTGTTATGAATTTATGTAATGTTGTATTATTTACTTTAGCTTTTATTTTTATAGGTAAGGAGTTCGCAGCAAGAAGTATATATGCTGCTTTTGGAACTTCATTTGCACTTAGTATTTTAGAAAAATTATTTCCGAATGTTTCTATAACGAGTGATCCTATACTCGCAGTTATTTGTGGAAGTGCTTTAGCAGCCCTTGGAATTGCTATGGTATTTGACCAAAATTCATCAACTGGTGGAACTGCTATAATAGCTAAACTTTTAAACAAATATTGTAAATTAAATATAGGGAAGGCACTTCTTTTAGCTGATATAGTTGTTGTAGGACTTGCAGTTTATACTTTTGGTATTGAAAAAGGATTATATGGAGTTGTGTCATGTTTTATACTTGGATTTATGATTGATAAGATAATAGAAGGGTTTAATGACTGTAAGCAGTTAATTATTATTACATCAAAATATGAAGATTTAAGAAAATTTATTCTTAATTCTGTTGATAGAGGGTGTACTAAAATAATTGGAAAAGGTGCATATTCAAGTGAAGATGTAACAATATTATATGTAGTTGTAAGTAGAAAAGAATTTATAGTATTAAAAAATCAAATCAAGCAAATTGACCCTAAAGCTTTTATAACAGTAAGTGATGTAAAGGAAGTATTAGGAGAGGGTTTTAGTGATCTTATTGAAAAGTAAATGCCTAGTTAGTACAAAAAAAATCAACTTTTGTACTAAAATATGATATAATGTTTGAGACTGATAGACAATATAGTGAAATGTTGTTGTTTTGATTAAAAATACTGTACATGAAAAATTGTTAGGAGTGTTTAGATGATAGAATTTAAAAATGTCTCTAAGGTTTATAACAAGAATGTAAAAGCGTTATCAAATGTTGACTTAAGTATTGAGTCAGGAGATTTCGTATTCTTAGTTGGACCAAGTGGAGCTGGAAAATCAACATTTATTAAAATGTTATTAAAGGAAGTAGAACCGAGTTCAGGCTCAATAATGATGAGTGGGACAGACCTTTCTACAGTTAAAAGAAAAGAAATACCTTACTATAGAAGAAAAATAGGAATGATATTCCAAGATTTTAGATTAATACCAACATTAAATGTGTATGAAAATGTTGCTTTTGCAATGAGAGTTGTAGAATCTTCACCAAAGGAAATTAGAAAAAGAGTTCCTATGGTATTATCTTTAGTAGGACTATCTAATAAATATAAAATGTTCCCAAATGAGTTATCAGGTGGAGAACAACAAAGAGTTTCAATGGCTAGAGCTATTGTTAACAACCCACAAGTTTTAATTGCGGACGAGCCTACAGGAAACTTAGACCCAGATACTGCAAATGAGATTATGGCTCTTATTGATGATATCAATAAAGCTGGAACTACTGTAATAATGGCAACACACGCTAAAGATATAGTTAATGACATGAAAAGAAGAGTTATAGCTATTGATAAAGGTGATATTATACGAGATGAGATAAAAGGAGGGTATGAAGATGAAAATGAATAGTTTTTTATACTTTATATCAGATGCCTTTAAAAGTTTAAAGAGAAATCTAACTATAAGTATTGCATCTGCAGCTACTGTTTTAACTACTTTAGTAGTATTTGGAGCATTTTTATTAACTGCATTAAATGTTAATCTTGGAGTTCAAGATGTTCAAAATAAGGTTGAAATAAAGGTTTTCTTAACAAATCAGATTACTCAAGTTCAGCAACAACAACTAGAAACAAAAATTAAATCTGTACATGGTGTTAAGGCTGTTGACTATGAAACAAAAGCAGAGGCTTTAGTTAATTTCAAAGCTCAATTTGCTGATGATAAAGAAATCTTGGAAGGGTATAATGAAACAAATAATCCACTTCCAAATTCATTTGTTGTTAAGTTAGATGAACCAGCAGTAGCAGATACAGTTCAAAAAGCTATTACTCCAGATGGAAAGCTTATGGCAGGTATAGACCAAGTTGGTAATGATCAAGAAATGATTAAGACTATAACAGGATTTGCTAACACTATTAAGTGGGTGGGACTTGTACTGTTTGTAGTACTGATAGGAGTTTCATTATTCCTTATCATAAATACAATTAAAATAACTGTTTACTCAAGAAGAAGAGAAATAGGAATTATGAAATTTGTTGGAGCAACAGACTGGTTCATTAGGTGGCCTTTTATTATAGAAGGTATAGTAATTGGACTTGTTGGATCAATATTATCGGTAGCGGTAATATATGGTGGATATACATGGCTATTTAAATCTGCGCTTAAAGGTGGCGGATTCTATGCAGCTCAATTTATTCATCCATCATATATTTTAGCAACTATGTCTTGGCAGTTTATCATTGCTGGTATCATAATTGGTGCTGTTGGTAGTGTAATTGCTTTAAGAAAGTTCTTAGATGTATAATTTTGTAATATAGTATATAATAAGCTTAAAATACTTACAGATAAAACTTAAGTATTTTAGGCTTTTTTTCATATTTAGAGGGGTGAATAAATGAAAAATAAAAAGATTAGTGGTTACAAAAGACAAAATGGACGTACAAAAAATTGGAAGGTTATGCTTATAGTTTTAGCTTGTAGTGGAGCTTCAATTTTGCTGGGAAATAGGCTTACAGCTAAGGGTGTACTTCCAATGACGACAGATGCAAAGCTGAATGCAAGTTTTAAGGAAGTTGATAATATAGAAAAATATTCAGAGTTATTTAGCATACGAGATCAAATATATCAGTACTATGATGGTGATATATCTGAAGAAAAATTACTTGAGGGTGCAATAAAAGGTATGACTATGGGACTTGGTGATCCATATACATATTATATGACAGAAAAAGAGTTTTCTAGTTTTATGGAACAAAATTCAGGCGAATATATGGGGGTTGGACTTCAAGTAGGTGTTAAAGATGATGATATGATTGTTATGGAGCCTGTTGAGGGAGGACCATCAGATAAAGCTGGAGTTTTAGCTGGAGATATAATTAAAGCTATAAATGATGTTCCGATAAAAGCTAAAGATATGGATAAAGCTATTGAACTTATGAAGGGAAAAGAAAAAGCAGAAATTAAATTAACTCTTTTAAGAGCTGATAAAGGTGAGTTTGATTTAAAAGTTACAAGAGATGTTGTGAAAACTATTAATGTAAGTGGAGAATTGATTGATGATAATGTTGGATATGTTAAGATAAGAGCATTTGAAGAACATGTTGGAGATGATTTTAAGGCTAAACTTTCAGAGCTTACAGAAAGCGGTATGAAAGGACTTATTTTAGATTTAAGGGGAAATCCAGGTGGATATATGAATGAATGTGTTTCTGTTGCATCTAATTTTATTGAGAAGAAAAAAGTAATAGTTTCAACTACTGATAAGTATGGTGAATCTGAGAAGAATATGTCTGCTGGTGGAGATTATATAGGACTGCCACTTGTAGTTTTAATTGATGGTAAGTCTGCATCTGCATCTGAGGTTGTATCAGGAGCTATAAGGGATTATAAAGCAGGAACATTAATTGGAGAAACTAGTTTTGGAAAGGGTATTGTTCAGATTCCAGTAGAGCAAAAAGATGGAAGTGCACTTAAAATAACAATTTCTAAGTATTACACACCGAATGGTGAGAATATACATGGTACAGGAATTAAACCAGATATAGAAATAGCATATCCAGAAGAATTAAAAAATTCGGTATATGATAGGACAAAAGATACTCAGTTTGAAAAAGCTATGGAAACTATAAAATCAAAGATAAAGTAGAGGTTATAATATGGGATATTTATATGACAGTTTTTTAGAGTTTGCTAAAGTATTTTTAAGTCCTGTATTTATAATAATAATGTTAGCTTTTGCATTTTCATATCATGGTCATAATGTAAATGTAATAAAAGGACAAAAATTATTTGTTTTAGGGGAAGGTGAATCTTCCCTTGATTTAACTTTATCAGCTATAGTTTTTAGTTTACTATGTGGTTTTTTCTCTATAATTTTACATAGTTTTTTAATTGGAGATATAAATTTAACTGGTGAAATAGGAATAATGCTTGTTGTATCTCTTTTATCAAAAAAAATATCAAAGAGATATATTTGCTTTTCTTATTCGGGCAGTGTTGTTTGTATTTGCTTATTAATTATGTCGAGTATACTTGATAGTATAGGGATTCCAAATGACTTTAATTTAAAAGTTGTTTATATAGTTTTACTTGTAGCTATGGTTCATTTTTTAGAAGGATTTTTAATTTTATTTGATGGGGATAGAGGAGTTACTTATTATAATATTGAAACTGATAAAGAAATTTATGGTGGATTTAAGTTTTATAGAAGGTGGATTATTCCACTTCCAGCATTATTTACTTATATAGGGTATACATCTAGCTGTTTAGGAATGAGAAAGAAGGAAAAACTTTTAGATTCAGCTATTAAGCTTACGGTATATGGAGTTATATTGAATATTTTATCTATCAATATAGGTGGGACTTTCTATGGAAATTTATTACTTATTATAAGTATGTTTGTAGGACATGAGTTTATAGTTAAAAAGATGCTTAAAAAAGAAATGAAGTCTAAAAAAATATTTGTTTCAGATGTTGGAATATGTGTTTTAGATTCTTTAAAACATGGGAAAGCTAAAAATGTAGGGATTAATTCAGGTGATAAAATAACTACTATAAATGGAGTTTTTACTAATGATATAGAATATTTAAAGTCATTAATTGATGGTGGAATATATGATTTTGAGTTTAATGTTTTAAAATTTGATGGAAAAATAGCTAAATATAAATTAGAATTAAAGAGTATAGATGAACTTTCGATAGTTCTTGTACCAGCTAAAAATCCATTTGTTAAGAGTAAAGATTTTAGGCAGATACTTGAAGAAGTAATTTAAATAGATAATATAGAGTTAGCTATACATATAGCTAACTTTTTTTGGAGGTAAAAATGAAAGAGCTAAAGATACATTCAAAGTTTAAACCAATGGGAGATCAGCCAGAGGCTATTGAAAGTCTTGTTGAAGGTTTAAATAAAGGACTAAAAGGGCAAACACTTCTTGGTGTTACAGGGTCAGGTAAAACTTTTACTATGGCTAATATCATAGAGAGAACTCAAAAACCAACTATTGTACTTGCTCACAATAAAACTCTTGCAGCGCAACTTTGTTCAGAGTTTAGAGAGTTTTTTCCAGATAATATAGTCGAATATTTTGTTTCTTATTATGATTACTATCAGCCAGAGGCATATATAGCTCATACTGATACGTTTATAGAGAAAGATTCTTCTATTAATGAAGAGATAGATAAACTTCGTCACTCAGCTACAGCAGCACTTTTAGAGCGTAGAGATGTAATAATAGTAGCTTCAGTTTCTTGTATTTATGGGCTTGGAAATCCTGAAGTGTATAAAAGCCTTACTATTTCTTTAAGACCAGGAATGATTAAGGATAGAGATGAGGTAGTTAGAAAACTTATAGATATCCAGTATGAAAGAAATGATATAGATTTTTCAAGAGGAACATTTAGAGTTAGGGGAGATATTTTAGATGTTATTCCTGCAAACTCATCAGAGATTGGAATTAGAATTGAGTTCTTTGGGGATGAAGTAGAGAGTATTAAGGAATTTAATGTTTTAACAGGTAATATAGTAGCTAATAGAAAACATGTAGCTATTACACCAGCATCACACTTTGCAGCATCAGAGGAATCTGTTAAAAATGCTATTAGCCAAATTGAATCAGAACTTGAAGATAGACTTAAAGAGTTTATAGCACAGGATAAACTTTTAGAGGCACAAAGACTTAAGCAAAGAACTAATTATGATATAGAAATGATTAGGGAAATGGGATATTGCCAAGGGATTGAAAATTATTCAAGAATTCTTGATGGAAGACCAGTAGGGACAGCACCAGAAACTCTGCTTGATTATTTTCCAGATGATTATTTGATGTTTATAGATGAAAGTCATGTTACACTTCCACAGGTTAAGGCAATGTATGGTGGTGATAGGTCTAGAAAAGAAAATCTTGTTGAGTATGGGTTTAGAATGCCATCAGCTAAGGATAATAGACCACTTAAATTTGATGAGTTTGAAGAGAAAATGAATCAAGTTATTTATGTTAGTGCAACACCAGCGGCTTATGAAATAGATAAGTCAGAAAATATTGCAGAGCAGATTATAAGACCAACAGGGCTTTTAGACCCAGTTATAGAAGTTAGAGATTCAAAAAGTCAGGTTGATGATTTGTATTCAGAAGTTAAAAAAATTACTGCTAGAGGCTTTAGAACTTTAGTTACAACTCTTACTAAAAGAATGTCAGAGGACTTAACTAAATATTTTAAAGAACTTGGTATTAAGTGTAGTTATATGCACTCAGATATTGATACTGTTGAAAGAATGAAGATTATAAAAGAACTTAGAACAGGGGAAGTTGATGTTTTAATTGGAATAAATCTTCTAAGAGAGGGGCTTGATATTCCAGAAGTGGCACTTGTGGCAATACTTGATGCTGATAAGGAAGGGTTCTTAAGGTCTGAAACAGCACTTGTTCAAACTATTGGTAGAGCAGCTAGAAACTCAGAGAGTAGAGTTATAATGTATGGAACTAAGATAACAAAATCTATGGAAAAGGCTATGAAAGAAACTGAGAGAAGAAGAGTTATTCAAGAAGAGTATAATGAACTTCATGGAATTACTCCAACTACTATAACTAAAGATATTAGAAATATATTAGAGGTTTCAGAAGATGTGGTAGCAGAAGAGAAAACAGCTTATGAAATAGCTAAAGATACTGCTGATGAAAGAAATATTCCAATTGAAGATTTAATTGTTAACTATGAAAAAGAAATGATGGAATCAGCAAAAAATATGCAGTTTGAAAGAGCAGCAGAACTTAGAGATTTAATTGTGGAACTTAAAAAGAATATATAGATTTATAAAAGGCAATAAATTATTTATTGTCTTTTTTCTTTTTAGATGTAAGAAATTTATATGCCTTGATAAGGCTTATAGGGTATGATATTACAGCAACTGCAATAAGAAAGGCTATTACATATGAGTTCATAAGAAACCTCCTAAGATTAATACTTTAAGTTTATTTTAATCCTAATTTTGAGATATTACAAAGCTGAAGATTTGCTAATTTATAAGTATAAATTAGCAAAATATTTATATGATATAAATTTATAAAGTTGCTATTAGTAAAAGATATGATAATTTTAAGTTTTGATAATAAGTTAATAGTAATATAGAAAAAAGTGAGCCTATACAAACGTATAGTCTCACTTTTTCTAAAGAAAATTATTATCATCATCAAATGTTTTCTTTGAATTATCATTACTAAAGTTATTTTCATTATAATTATAATCACCAAAGTTATTATTTGAAGAAACATTTTTGTTGAATATATCTTTATTTTGTGATGTTAGGTCAAGATATGTTTGATAGTAAATACTCATTAGGCGTGGATATACAAAAAATAGTGAAAGTCCAAAGGTGAAAAATAATGTTAGGAAAAGTGCAAAAGCATAAAATGATAAATTAGTAAAATATCTAAAATTATTAAAGAATAGTTTAATGCTTTTGGTAAAAGCTGTGAATACAGGTATATTTTCATCATCTAATATGAAGAAAGTAATTAATACAACTAAGTTATTTATATAAGATGAACCAAGAGTAATAAGTAAAAGTACTAAGAGAATAAATAGAATTATAACAAG
>NZ_CAMQRY010000031.1 GCF_947036855.1 uncultured Clostridium sp. | reverse complement strand
TCTGTTTAATTTTCAAAGACCTTATTTCCGATTCGCTTGCTGCGTCTCATCAACATAAATTATTATACCTCTAGAATCATTCAATAAATATTATCTATTTATTAATAATTTTAACAAAATATCAACTTTTCTTTTATTTACTCATTTTTTCTAACTAAAACAACCTGTGATACACTAGGATAGAATTGCTTTTTATGTACCTAAATATCCTATTTTTCAAGTTATATTGCCTCTCTTCTTATAAAACTCTATATATTTAAATCCCAAACTATAAATTTATTGCTCTACAAAAAGGAGCTATATCAAAATACCTTGTCCTCCACAATATATAGTTTGAGAACATACTATTCACATACCATATATTGTAGGCAACTTACATTTTGATATAGCCCCTACTACTATTTTAATTTTATTATGTATTCTTTTACTTTACTTATAATCATCTCTCTATCTTTATCTATATTTTCAAAATCTATATTATCTACATTTATCTTTAATATAGGAGATAAATCATAACTATCAAAATAAGACTTATAATGTCTATTTAACTCTTTCCAATATTCTAGTTCTACTTTCTGCTCGTAATCTCTTCCTCTTTTTTTAATTCTTCTCATTGCCTCTTCTACAGATACCTCAAGATATATCATAAGCTTTGGTACTTTTATATGATTAACCATATTTTCTAATAGTTCTTCATATGTATCAAACTCCACCTTTGTCATATCACCTGCTTCATATAACATCTTTGCAAATATAGCATCTCCATATATACTTCTATCTAATACGCACATCTCTTTCTTTGATGCTTCTTTTAAATGTTTAAATCTACTATTTAAAAAGAATATCTGTGATGGGAATGCATATCTCTCTCTATTTTCATAAAACTTTGGAAGTATTGGATTATTAACTACTGGTTCTTCAAACTGAATAAGGTTTAATTCTTTTGCAAGTATTTTCATTAATGTACTTTTACCAACACCTACTACTCCATCTATAACTATCATATTAAAATTCTCCTTTAAAATAAAAAGAGAATATATCTTTAAACTACTTATAATATAAAGCTATATTATAGATAATATTTTTTGATATACTCTCCAGTCTTTATGTTATATTAATTTTCACTAATAATATTTCTTTACTTAAATATATTATTTCGTAATTTCATTAATCTTATCATCTATTAATTTTAAAATTTTCTCTCTATCTTCTGGAACATTCTCAAAATCTAATCCATCAACAGTTATTCTTAGTATTGGAGATATATCATAAGCATCAAAATATGTTTTATACTCACTGTTTAACTCTTCCCAGTAAGCTCTCTCAACTACCTGCTCATAATCTCTTCCTCTTTTCTTGATTCTTCTCATTGCTTCATCAACAGTAGATTCAAGATATATCATAAGCTTTGGTGCTTTTACATGCTCTAACATATTTTCAAGAAGTTCTTTATATAATTCAAATTCCTCTTCTGTCATTTCACCCTTATCACAAAGCATTTTAGCAAATATAACATCTCCGTATATACTTCTATCTAATACACACTCTCCAATTTCTGCTGCTTCCTTTATATGTTTAAATCTTTTGTTTAAAAAGAATACTTGTAATGGGAATGCATATCTAGCTCTATCATAATAGAATTTTTCTAATATTGGGTTGTCCACTACTGGTTCTGCAAAAGCTGTTAATCCTCTTTCTGCTAATATATTCATTAATGTGCTTTTACCAACACCTACTACTCCGTCTACTACTATCATTGGCCAAACTCCTTTTTTATCTATCTTTTCTAATAACTCTTTATAAGTTTCAAATTTTGTTTTTTTCATTGAAGACAATTCTTTATTCCTCCTAGATTCCAAAAAATTGATAACGCTAATTTTTAGCTATTATATATGTTAAAATTTTTAATTTTATATCAAACTAATATAGTGTTCTAATACCCTATACTAATTTAGACGCTTTTTATAGTTTATCACATTTTACAAAAATTTTTTAAAGACAATAAAAAGTTTTACAATTGATTTTATTTACCACCAACTGTAAAACCTTTTTTACTCTGCTATTTTAGAAAATGTTATATGATCTCTCCACTCACCATTTATAAATAAGTATTTTTGATTCACTCCCACTTTTATAAACCCACAAGCATTTAATACACCTTGTGACTTTTCATTATCTAGTAATGTTGAAGCTTCTATTCTATGTAATCCCATTACATCAAAGGCATATTCAAGAACTAAATTTAAAGATTCTTTCATATATCCCTTTCCTTGATGGTCTTTATCTATAGAATACCCAACAAATGCACTTTTAAATACTCCATATACTATATTAGAAAGCTTTATCTTTCCTATAAACTCATCATCTATGAATATTCCCATATCTAGGGCTGTTCCATTTAAATTTTGCTTATAATTTTCTACGAGTATATTTCTTTGTACTTCTACACTGTAAAAACTTTGATCCCTTGTTGGCTCTACTTCATGTAAATGCTCTTTATTATTATTATAATATTCTAGCATTTCATCTGCATATGCTGGATTAAGAGTTTTAAGTGTTAACCTCTTCCCACTAAGTTCAAGGTCTAGCATTTTAAATCCTTCTCTAAAGCTTTGCTTATCTATACCAAACAATAATTCATCTCTATGTACACCATTTGATATTGTGTTATTTGTAAGTATTCCTTCTAATACGAATCCTACATTTAAGAAACAACCTACACTTATATTTTCTGTTACAAATATGTTTAATTTATATATATCTTTTTTATTGAATATAACTCTAGCTATTTTTTCTAACGATTCTTCAAGTAGGGCTTTACTCTCTCTATAAAACTTTAATCTTATAGACGACCTTTGATCATCTTGATTAAGTTCTAATATTATAAATCTCCCTACTGTTATTCCTGTAGAATCTTTTATTACATAATCTTTTTTGCTACCTGTTACAAGCAATATCTTAACACTTTTAGCTTTATGCATATTATTCTCTCTCCAAAAAACTCTCTATTTTTTATTTACTAATATATCTCTAGTTCTATTATAAAGAATTATCATCAATATTGCACTCATTAGTAAACAAATCGGCATTAAATAAAATGCTTTCTCTGCTCCTATCTTATCACTAACTATACCCATTATTTTATTCATCATCATAATTACAAAACTTACCGATGTAATTATGATTCCTGTTATATAAGAACTTCTTTCTTTAAAGACCTTACTTATAGTTAAAACTCCTGTTGGGAAGTTTATTGAGAAGAATATTGCTGAAAATGATATTACTATTAGTCCATCTCTTCCCATAAGTATTCCTATAGTGAAAGTTATAGCTCCAAGTATTAATGAAACTGCCATTGTATTAAAATATCCAGTTTTCTGAACTACAAATCCTCCAACAAGTCTACCAAATGCAAATACTCCAAAGAATATCGCTGTATACATAGCAGCCTGTCCTGCTTCTATTCCAAAACTTGATGTAATATAATTTGTGAACCATCCCCCTGTTCCTTGTTCTGCAAAAGCATATAGCCCAAGTCCAAACATATAAAGTATAACAGTTGGATTTTTAAATAATGTTGTAAGCTTAATCTTTTCTTTATTATCATGCTCTTTATGGACACTTGGCATTTTAAAGAATATAAATACTATCATTATAATTACATATATAACTGCAACTCCAAGATATATAGTTCTCCACTGTACACCTATTTTTGATAATTCTCCAAAAGCAGCTTGTCCAAGACTTGCTCCCATTGCATAAAAGAAATGCATTATATTCATAATTATAGTCTGTGCTGTTATAACTATTATAGGAATTATAGTATTACTAGCTATAGCATTTAAAGCAACTCCACCATTTGCAAGTGCAACTCCTAGAATTACCATGTAAAAACTATTTGCTTGCCATAAACAAATCATTGCAAGTATAGCTACTATCATTCCTAGTATGTAAACTTTCTTTTGTCCTATCTTCTCACACATTACTCCACCAATGTATGTAAAGAACATATAAGAAGCTGAACCAACAATAAACATATTACTTATGCTATTATCATCAATTCCAAATTCTGATTTAAATACAGGAACAAAAATACCAAATGTATTTTCAATAACTGCTGCAAGAACCATTAAAGTAAAAATAAAAATTAGTGCCTTTGTATTATTCTTCTTGCCCATTATATTCCTCCTAATGTCATTCTATTTTGAATTTACTTTTTAAAAAACATTAAAATTATAACATAAACTAAATTTTAATTCAGAGATAGTTTTAGTAAACTTAGCTTTATTTGTTATTTTATTTAATCACCTTTTACAAAAATACTCGTAATATTTTGTCGATATTTTTAGATTTAAATTTGTATCATACTTCTATAAACTTGAATAACTTATAGAGTAAACATCTTTATTGTTTATCGTTGATATTTTTAACAATTTTTCATTTCTCCTTTAACCTATAACATAGTTAAGCAAAGCTATCCTTTGCAGCCTAGCTTAACTCAAAAAAAGACCTAGTGGTTAAACTCACCACTAGGTTTTTTTTATTTTATTAAATCTCTAACCACCTGTGAAGCAAGTATCATTCCTGCAACTCCTGGTACAAATGACATACTTCCTGGTGATTGTCTTTTTGATAATCTTTTAATTTCTTCACCCTCAACTTTTTTAGGTGCTTCAACTTGTGGAGATTGTGGCTTTATTGGCAATTCTTCTGAATAAACTACCTTAAGCTTTTTAACTCCCCTCTTCTTAAGTTCAACTCTCATAACCTTAGCTAAAGGACATACCTTTGTTTTATGTATATCTGAAACTTTAAACTGTGATGGGTCAAGTTTATTACCAGTACCCATTGAAGCTATTAAGTTTATTCCTTTAGTATAACAATACTCTGCAAGAGCAAGTTTTGATGTAACTGAATCTATCGCATCTATAATATAATCAATATCTTCTGTAACTATCTCTTCCATATTATCTGCTGTTAAAAACACCTGCATTGGTATTATATTACACTCTGGATTTATAAGAAGCATTCTTTCTCTCATAACCTCAACTTTATCTCTATCTATAGTTTCTCTTGTAGCATGTATCTGTCTATTTAAATTACTTACATCAACAGTATCATTATCAACTATTACTATAGTACCTATTCCTGTTCTAGTTAGTGCCTCTGCTGCAAAACTTCCAACTCCACCAACTCCAAATATCATTACCTTTGAATTTTGTAGTTTATCAATTCCCTCTTCACCTATTAGAAGCTGTGTTCTAATTAACTGTTCATTTAACATAATATTCTCCTCTCTAACTGTTTAAATAAATCTACTTACATTATATATGCTTATTTTCTATCTTTTCAATAAACTTATTTATTATTCATAGTTAAGTGAATTTTTTAATATATTAGATTAACGCTAAGTATTCGGAGGTTTAAATATATGAAAGATTTACTAAACCCACTTTATGTTTTTAAAAACTTAGAAAATGGACAAGTCTATATCAAACCCCTAAGTATAATATCTTCTATAATAATAATCGCTTTAGATTTACTCATTATATCTACTATAGAAGATTCATTAATAAATATATTTACAAGCTTAAATATAAATAATAACTTTATTTTTAATATAACAGTCTTTATAATTCAAATGCTCACTGCACTTATTAGTATTAATATAATCCTATTTATTATAAAAGATAAAAACCCTACTTTTAATTATTGCTCAAATATAACCAAACTAGACTATATTCATGTAATTATTTTAATTTTAGGATTTAGACTACTATATGAAGGTTCTATTTATCAATTTAGAAATTTACTATCCATAAACCTTGATTTAAACTCAGCCCTGCTTAGTTGTATATATGCTCCTGTTATAGAAGAGGTAATCTACCGTGGATTTATATTAAATGGGCTTATAAAAAAATACTCTAGTATAGTTGCCCTTATAATATCTTCGCTTCTATTTGGAATAATGCACTTTAATCTATTCCAAAGTATAAATGCTTTCTTAATTGGTATCATCATAGGATATATATATATAAAAACAAAATCTATATACCTTTGTATCTTTCTTCACTTTTGTAATAACTTTATAGTTCTCTACTTACCATCAGTAGTTTTTAATAGTCTTATTGTTCACTTTATATATGTTCTTTTTAATATTTGTCTTGGTTCATACCTTATATTCACAAGTCTTAATAAAATGAAACTTGAAAAAAGAAATAAATCTTTTAGAGAAAATGACTCTAATTCTAATTTTTTTATTTAACTTGCCCTATTAATAAAATTTGTTTAGGAACTCTTAATTGTATATAATGTATTTATCTAAAGACTTAGTATTTTACTAAGTCTATTTATATTTTCAAAATTAAGGAGGAGTTTAATATGACTCTAGGAATTATAGGTGCAATGAGCGAAGAGCTTGAAATACTTTTAAAAGAAATGGAAGTTGAAACTAAAAATACTAAAGCTAACATGACATTCTACAAAGGTAAGCTTTGGAATCAAAATGTAGTAGCAGTAGTTTGTGGAATAGGTAAAGTTAATGCTGCTATCTGTTCTCAAATTTTAATAAGTGAATACAATGTAACTAAAGTAATCAATGTTGGAGTTGCTGGTGGAGTTAAAAAAGATATCTTCCCTGGAAATGTTGTTATAGCAAACAACCTTGTTCAATATGATATGGATACAACTGCTTTTGGTGATGCTATGGGTCAAATACCAAGACTTGATACATTTGATTTCAAATGTGATTTAGAACTTGTAAAACTTGCACAAAATGCTTGTAATGAAAACTCAGAAATTAAAAGTTCAACTGGAAGAATTGTAACTGGTGACTTATTTGTTGCTTCAGTAGAAAAAGTTCAGTGGCTTGAAAAAGAATTTGATGCTTCTGCATGTGAAATGGAAGGTGGAGCTATAGCTCATACTTGCTACTTAAACAATGTACCATTCGTAGTTATTAGATCAATTTCTGATAATGCAAACAATGGAGCACACATGGACTTTGCTGAGTTTACAACTATCGGAGTTAAAAACTCAACAGCTATACTTAAATCAATGTTACTTGCAATGTAACTCAAACAAAAAACTGTGGATAACTTTCATTAAAAGTTATCCACAGTTTTTTTATATTTATATCATCATATTATTATATTATTATATAAATCTATCCTTTATAATCTTATAAACCTCTTCTGCAATTCTACCTTGTGCCTGAACAGTTGAAGCTCCGATATGTGGCGTTGCACTAATTTTTGTATTATTAACAAGAGCCTGACTAAACCGTGGTTCATTATCAAATACATCTATTCCCGCTCCAGCAACTTTCCCACTATTTATTCCAACAAGTAAAGCTTCTGTTTTTATAAGTGAAGCTCTAGCAGTATTAATTATAAATACTCCATCCTTCATACTATTAATTTCATCATCTGAAATAATAGTTTCAGTTCCACCAACATGTAATGATATAAAATCAGAATTTTTATAAAGTTCTTCTATAGTAACAGCTTTATACTCACTTTTAATATCATGCCTTTCACTTCTATTAAAATAAATAACCTTCATTCCAAGTGCACTAGCCTTATCAGCCAGAACTTTTCCTATTCTACCCATACCAATAATACCTAGTGTTTTACCTGAAATCTCTAATCCAGTATAAAGTCTTTTATTCCATTCACCTTTTTTCATTGTTAAATTAGCTCTAAACATAAATCTTGAAAGCGTAAAAATATGAGCTAAAACAAGTTCTGTAACAGCATTGCTACTTGCATTTGCAGTATTTAAAACTTCAATTCCACATTCCTTAGCATAAGAAACATCTATATTATCCATTCCAACTCCTGCTCTAATTATAAGTTTTAATCTCCCCCCTAAAACTTTATCAATTAAACTAGTCTTTATTTTTGTAGCTGACCTAATCACTATACAATCAAACTCACTTAAAACCTTAGATAATTCATCTTCTTCATAATGCTTATCACATACTAGAATCCCATCATTAATAAGTTTTTCTCTAAGCTCCTCTTCTAAACCATCATTAAATAATATTTTTATCATATGTTTATCTCCCTTACTTAAATATTTAAACCTATACTTTAAGACCCCCTAAATAAATTAAGAAGTCTTAAATAAATTTTATCAATAATTAACGAGGTTTTTCAGGTCTACTACCTCCTAGCGTCAAATATTGATTTACTTTATACCATTATATAAGTTTAAATATATTTTACTTCTTTAAAATAACTCATTTATATAAGAATTTATTATATATAAAAGTTTTCTTAGTTTTATTATACATAAATAATATTACAATATAACCATATTACTCTTATTAATAAACTTAAATATTATAATTAAACTAAGTAGCCATCCTAAAACTTAAATTAAATTTCCATATAAATTTGCTATCACTATTTAAAAGCAGTATATTTCTTATTTTAAAATATACTATTCAGAATATCATTTAATGCTAATACTTTTTACATATTTCCATAAATAAAAAAAAGCCCTAGACACCGAGCTTTTGTGTTGACATGGATTTTTTATTTTACTCATTCACTCTAGGACTTTTAAATAGATTTAGTTTAAAGAATATTATTATATACCTTAAGATTTTGTAAATCATCAGCATCATTCTCGAATACTAATGATTCATTTATGTGTTGATTATTCTGTATAAAATTATCATACTCATTTGAATAATCAAACTTTATGTTTTTATCTATCTCAGATAAAAGATGACTCATAGTAATTATAATAACCATCCCTTTCTATATACTAAATCCTTTTTAGCTTCCCCATAAAAATAAAATTTATCCATAAAAAAAGAGAACTACTTAAAGTTCTCTAAATTATTTCTTAGAATCATCATTTTTCATTGAGAAAAAATCATCCTTATCAATATCTATTTCTATAAAATCAAGTTCCTCTTCACGCCTTAATTCAAAAACTTCAGATTCACCCTCTTCTTCTATAAAGCTAAATCCTACTTCTCTTTTTATATTAGAAACTTCTTCATCCCTAAATCCTCTAGTTTCGCCAAGGTCTTTTTCCTTTGTTTTATGCTTAGCAGTCTTGGTTTCTTTTATAATTCCTTTACTACTAAGATTATTATCAATCTCTAAGTTAATTTCTTCACTCTCATCATCTTCTTCATTTTCAGTTATTTTCTTTATTGCTCTCTTAACTTTTTTATTATTAACTATTTTATACTTCTTTCTATATAAAATATCCATTCCAATAGAAATAGGTATAACTAAAACTATAGTTGCAATATTAGTATATATAAATGACTGTTCTATAGTTATAACTGCTGAATTTAAAAATGCTATTCCACCAAATATAGCTATTGAACTATACATAACTACAAGTGTAACCATTTCAACTAATACAACTCTTCTAATAGTTATAAATCTATACTTATACTTTAATCTTTTTTCATCATATATTACTAAATACCTGCAAGTTGTAGCAAGAAAAACTGTTGTTATAGCAATACAAGCTAAAATAGTTATAGAAAAAACTTCCATACCAAGCATTTCAATTCTTAAATCGCTATAAAATAAATTTATATAATTTTCAACTAAATCAGATATAAAATTTGATGTCATAAGTAATAATGGTATTTTTCCTGAAGTAAATAAATTTGAAACTCCAAAAATTAATATTAACCCCTCAAACATAAACATTGGTATTATAGCTGCTGAAAATACAGATTTAACGCCTACTTGGAATAAAAAATTCATAGATACACCAAGTAAAGCTAACGCTAAGATATACAAATATGTATTAATAGCTGAAAAATATGATATCTTAAGCCCTAAAGATAAAATTTCTTGATTCATTATAAATAATAATGAACGTATTAAAAAATTTATTACTATCCCTATAAAAATAGGAGTTAACAATAATATTAAACTTTCTTTAAAATACATAACTCTAGATTCTTTATCATTAATCCTAGCCTTAAATTGAGCTTCTTTATCTCTAAAAAAAACTGCACAAACTATAGCAATAACAACAAAAAATGCTAGTATACCAAAATTTCCAATCGTAAGAAAATCTCTTATAACAAAACCTTTAGTCATACTTACATTAGTTTCTAAGTTTACAAAGCTTGTACTACTATTTTTAATTAGACCTAGGCTTCCTGATAAAACAAAAAGTAAAACAGAGTAGATTCCAGCTGTTATCCCTACCCAAATCTTATTATTTATTATTAAATTTTTCAATGTAGCATTCCCCCCTTGAAATTCACATAACTTATAAATTAAATTATTTATTAAAGCTAAATAAATACGTATAAATATATTTATGTAACCCAATTATAAATTATCCTATTTTTTCTATTTTCATCCATATAATATTCTAAAAAAACAGATGCTGTAAATACTATAAAGCATCTGTTTCTTGTATATTTACTTATTACTTTTAGAAGAAATAATTAAATGCTGCCATAACTAAAACACCTGGCACTCCAAATATTCCTGCTATAAGAGCTGTAAATATATTTATTCCTATAGTTAATCCAAATGCCGCTCCAAAGAAGTTGAATATCCATAGTAGAATTACTCCTACAACTCCATTTATAAACCACTTAATTGAAAACTTCACTACTTTAAATATTACAAAAGCTATAACTAAAGCTATAATAATTGAAATTATATCCATAACTCCACCCCCTTTCGTCTATTAGTATTTTATGCAAGCCTTATTATATATGTATAAGTCACTTACTTTTATACCTTTTTCTTTTGCCTTGATAAGTAAATACTCATATCTTACCATAGCATCCCGTTCTTTATAAATAATAGATTCAACCAACTTATGATCACTAATAAAATTGAAACTAATTCTAAGTCTTTCAAGTTCCCCTTTTGTTTCTTCCACCGATTTAATAATTAAATCATTATCATTTATATTGCTATCACTTATATTAATTCTACCCTCAGTTTCATTTTCCCTTTTTTTTAAAAGTTTTTTTTCAATAATAATTGTTTTTTCCATAATAACCTCCACTAAATAAACTTGTACTTATTAGAAATTATTAACAAAAATCAAAATTATATACATCCTAAAGTTCTTTTCTTCCTTCTAATGCTTTTGATAAAGTTACTTCATCAGCATATTCTAAATCTCCCCCAACTGGAATTCCAGATGCAATTCTTGTAACTTTTATATCTAAAGGTTTTAAAACCTTTGATATATACATAGCTGTTGCCTCACCTTCAATATTAGGATTGGTAGCAAGTATAACTTCTGTTACATCAGCATTCATTCTAGCAACAAGTTCTCTAATCCTTATATCTTGTGGTCCTCTTCCTTGCATTGGTGATATATTTCCATGTAAAACATGATATACTCCATTAAAATCTCTAACTTTTTCTATAATCATAATATCTTTTGGTTGTTCCACAACACATATCATTCCTATATCTCTATGATTACTCTTACAAATTGTACAAGGGTCTGAATCTGTAAAATTACCACAAACTGAACAATATTTAATTGTTCCTCTAGCTTCTTTTAAAGCATCTGCAAAACCATCAACCTCATCTTTTGGTAAATTTAAAATATGAAGTGTTAATCTTTGTGCTGTTTTCTTTCCTATACTAGGAAGCTTTGCAAACTCTTCTATTAATTTCTCTATCGCAACTGGGTAAAAATCCATAGCCTACTCCTTTAATTTGTTTAATATTTTAGGCATACAGTAAATTTACTGTATGCCTACTTATAATCAATTATATACTTTTATCTATTTAACTTAAAGATAAGTTTTTATTAAAACATTCCAGGTATGTTCATTCCACCTGTAAGTTTACCCATCTTATTTTCTGTTTCATCATTAGCTGTTCTTAGCGCATTATTAACAGCTGTTAAAACTAAATCTTCTAACATTTCAACATCATCAGGGTCTACTGCTTCTGGCTTAATTGTTAATGATTTTATTTCCTTCTTACCATTAACTACTACTGTTACTACTCCACCAGCTGTTCCTTCAAATTCTTTGAACTCTAATTCCTCTTGCATTTTTTGCATTTGAGCTTGCATTTGTTGTGCTTGCTTCATTAAGTTTTGCATGTTACCCATTCCACCTTGGAATCCACCTTTTGCCATATCTAAAAATCCTCCTTAAAATTAAATCTATCTAAAACATATTATATAATATTTATATTTATATTCCAATACTAGCCTTACTTTATTACTATGCTATTTTAACACTTTTGCGCTAAAATCATACAATAAATCGTTCTACTTTATTCTTCAAAAATTTCCAAAGCATCTCCCATTAAACTTTTTAAGTGTTCTTCTACATTTTGAACTTCATCATCTTCTTTATGAACTTCATATATAACTTGAACTTTTTTATTTAAAATTTCAGAGAAAACTGTATTTACAATTTTAGATGTTTCATGTTGGCTAAGTCTTAATTTATTACCTGAAAATGATTTTTCAAACTCAACTTTTATAACACCATTATCACAAGATCCTACTTTTCCGGGACTAAGTGATAAATATACAACCATTGCTCTTCTTGATTTTAAAGTTTCTAAAACATCTCTCCAAGCTTTATTTGCCTCTTGAACTGTAACTGTAGTATCTAAATCACCATCAATCTGAACTGCTATTGCCTTAGGCTTTTGTGCTACACTTTGTGCTCTTGCACTTGCTTGTTTTTGAGCTACTCCATTACCTGCTACTCCTTGATTTACAACTATATTTCCACTTTTAATGGCTTCTTCAAGTTTATTAACTCTTGCTAAAATAACTTCTTTTGAAGTATCATACTCAATCTTACAAATTTTTATTATTGAAAGTTCAAGATATAATCTTGCTTGCTTACTAAACTTTGAACCATCTTCACTCTCTTGAAGAATTCTTATAATTCTTATAATAGCTTCTCCACGAAGTTTAGCTGCCTGTTCCTTAAGCCTATTTATACTCTCTTGTGCCATATCTAAAACTTCTTCAGGATTCTTTGTAACTTTTATCATAAGAAGATTTCTACAATGTAGTATTAAATCCTTTGTAAATAACCCTAAATCTTTTCCTGATAAAACTATTTCCTCTATAACGCCCATAGCTCTTTCTATACTTTTTGAAACAATAGCATCCATCAAATCAAATAAATACTCATCATTTACAAGTCCAAGCATTGAAACAAGCTCCTCATATTCAACAGTATCATTTCCAATAGCTATCGCTTGATCAAGTATAGAAAGTGCATCTCTCATTGCTCCATCTGAAACTCTAGCAATTAAATCTAAGCATCTATTGTCAGCACGAACTCCTTTTGAATCTACAATTTCTCTAAGTCTTCCAACTATATCATTCTTTGATATTCTTTTAAAATCAAATCTCTGACATCTTGATAAAACTGTAATAGGAAGCTTTTGTGGGTCTGTTGTTGCAAGTATAAATACAACATTGCTTGGCGGTTCTTCTAATGTTTTAAGAAAAGCATTTACAGCTCCCATAGAAAGCATATGAACCTCATCCATTATGTAAACCTTAGTTCTAGCTTCCTGTGGTGGATACTGAACATCATCTATAATTTCTCTTATTTTATCTACTCCATTGTGTGATGCTGCATCAAGTTCCGTTACATCAATTGCAAGTCCACTATTAATTTTAGTACACATTGAGCATTTATCACATGGTTCTCCATCTATTAAATCAAGACAATTTAATGCTTTAGCCATTATTTTTGCAGTAGTAGTTTTTCCTGTTCCTCTTGTACCACAAAATAGGTAAGCATGTGCTGCCTTATTATTCATTATTTGATTTTTCAAAGTTGTTTTTATATGTTCCTGACCTACCATCTCATTGAACTTCATAGGTCTCCATTCTCTATACAACGCTTTATAAGCCAAAATTGCCACCTCACAAATTTTCTAAAGGTTATTCCTTTAATTTATCTTCTTTAATTTTATCAAATTTACATAACTCTTCATAGTCTTTCTCAAATATCAGTAATAATATAATTATTGCATCAAAAATTTATTTTAAACATCATAAAAATAATTCAATAAAAAAATGTAGCAACTCATAAACTAAGTTGCTACATTTTTTATATTATATCTTTTTTGTTTTACTTGGCATTGCAAGAGCTGCTATAAATGCAAGCCCTCCAATTATAGCAAGTGTTATAAACATCTTTTCAAAACCATTATTCATTACAGTTTGATATGTGTTTTCTATTGTAGCTCTCATTTTATCAAGCTGTATAGAATACATACCTTGTATATTTGCTGGCATTGCACCAACAATATATTTTTTAACAACTGAAAATACTGTTGTTACATTAGCATTTTGGAATGCACTTTCCATTGCAGAAATTCCTGATGCTGACATACTTATTCCATGTGAATGTGGTAAAACTGCCATAAGTTTTCCCTGTACATTTGAACCAGCCTGTACTATGAAACCAACTAAAAGATTAGGTGATAAAGCAATCCCTAGTGATCTTATAAGTGATAATGTTGATTGTGCTGATGCAATTTCATTTCTTGGAACTGATGTTTGAACAAAATAATTAAGTGGTGTACCCATTGTAAGTCCAACTCCAAGACCCATAAATGCAAGTCCTATAACAAGTGGAATAGAACTTAAAGTTACTGTAACAACTAATGCTAAGATTAAAGTTCCAATAACTGTACAAGCAAATCCAATCAATAAAACTGCTTTTGCTGAAAACTTATCAACAAATTTCCCTCCAAGTGGTGCTGCAAATCCTGAGAATACAGCCATAAGTGTTATAAAGTATCCACCTGAACCAAGCTTAAGACTTAAAACATTACTACAGAATTGTGGTAAGAATATAACTACCATAAGTCCTGCTCCAACAAGGAATGCTATTATAAATACTAAAACCATACCTCTATTTTTAAAATACTTAAGATGTATAATAGGATCTTCCGCTCTATTTTCAACAAATATAAGAATTGGAAGTAAAATTATTGATATTATAAGGAAAGGATATGACCTTACTGACATAAAGCTACTTCCTAAATCAACAAAATTTAAGCTTGTAATAAATGCCATAAGTGAAAGTATAAATAATGATGATACTACACTTCCTGCAAAATCCATTTTCTTTAATGACTTTTCTACTTTCTCTATCTTCTTAGAAAGTAAAACAGCTATAACAACTATACAGACTGGGATATTTATAAAGAATAATATTCCCCATCTATCTACTCCAAAAGTATCTAATATAAATGAACCAATAGATGGACCAATTAATGTTGCTATCCCATTAATTCCTCCAACCATTCCAAGTGCTGCACCTCTTTTTTCTACTGGGAATGCCCCCCCTATAAAAGCTGTAGCAATTGGAACCATTCCTCCTGCACCAATAGCTTCAATAACTCTTGATACTAAAAGTAATTCGAATCCGCCAAAATAATTAGCAAGTCCACTAAATAATGAACCTATTCCAAAAAGAATCACACTAATCGTAAACATAGGTTTTAGCCCTTTTCTATCTGCTAATTTCCCAACAATCGGCATTGAAACCGCATAAATTAATGCATATAAAGTTATAATCCAAATACTCGCATCTGCCGATATATTAAGTGTATTTCCCATAACTGTACGAGCTGGTGATATTATTGCTGTGTCTAACGCTCCCATAAATATTCCTATTAAAAATATTATTACAAGAGCTTTTTTTGATTTATCCATCTCAAAAATTCCTCCTTAGTTTCTTTCTTATATACTAACTATAAATCATTACGTTAGGTAACCTGCAAGAAAAACTTTTATTTCTTCATAAACAAACTTACTTTTATTTTTTGAATGCACAAACTAAATCTTCTATTATTAAATATGAAAGTTAAATTTCATATTTAAATGCAAAAAAAGTCCCTAGATATATAATATCTAAGAACTGAAAATTCATAATTATAGAAACCATGCACCCTACTCCGACGATAATCCATGTGCGTTACTCAAGTAGTTAACTCAAGCCAGATTTGACCATGGCACATGAAAGGATCTACTTATGGCTGCTTCCTTCCAGATCTGACCAGGTTCACAGACTTCCATTGCATGGGACCCAACTCTCAACATCACTTGCCTAAGGCAGGCCACACAGAGTTAAAGCCTCGGTAGGGAATTCAATCTTGCTATAGCGGATTGCAAGTTACAGGGCACCGCTAACTCCCCATCTAGCATAGTTATGGTGGAGAAAGTGGGATTTGAACCCACGATAGAATTACTTCTATACACGCGATTTAGAACAATCTCTTGCTCAAGGCGTTACCTATAAACCAATAGGCTTCCCTCCATACTATTAAACTCTATAATTAAATTTTTATTTTGTCATCAGATATATTATATCTAAAGACTTGTATTAATAATAACATATATATTTTCTTAATTCAATAATATTGTTTATATATAAAATAATATTTTACATATATAAATTGGCGGAGAAAGTGGGATTTGAACCCACGATAGAATTGCTCCTATACACGCGTTCCGGGCGTGCTCTTTCAACCACTCAGACATTTCCCCGTATATTATGAAATTCATAAAAATAATTATATATATAATTAAATTTTGCTTTTTTAGTGTACCATACCTATTTTCTATTTACAATACTTAGTAATTAATTCCTAACTATGCTATTATTCATCCTTTAAATGAATAAATATGATTTATTTCATCATATGACTTCAAAAGTTCATTTCAGGACTAAAGTGAACTTTTTATGTCCAAACTATGTTATTATAAATTTGTTGATATTTAAACATTTGATATTATATTTAGATTGTTGATATTGTTCATTCAAATTTATAGAATTCTACTTCTATAAATTGAGCCTCTTATCATTATGAACGAATTTCTTACTGCATTAGCAGTCTAGATATATGACGAAAACTCTATTGCGAAACTACAAAATATACTTTAGCCTCTGAAGAATTTTTATTCTCAGTGGCTTTTTCTTATTTTAAGCATAAAAAAATGACCTTATATTTTTTCAACAAGGTCACTCATAAATCTCTTTGATACTAAACAAGTATCACCATTTTCCATAAGCACAGTCTTTTCTTTTGTATTGATTTCTTCAACTTTTGAATTATTTATTAAATATGATTTATGACATCTAAAAAAGTCATCACCAACTAGTAATTCCAACGATTTTAAATTTCCAACAAACTCTAATTTCTCGGTTTTCTTATGTAATATAATTTTATGTGGCTTTTCTGATGTTTCAAAATAATAAATATCATTTTTAGAAATATTAAAAATAATATCACCTTGTTTAATTTTTATTTTTCTAACTTCCGTCTTATCAATATTAAGCTTTCTATTAGCTCTTATTAAACATTCTGAAACTCGCTCTTCTAAATTTTTCACATCATTCTTAATTATATAATCCAAAGCCTCAACTTTATAAATATATGATAAATATAATACCTCTATATGCTGTGTTATGTATACAATTACTCCAAGTTCATCAAATTCCCTAAGTTTTGCCCCAAACTGAATTCCATTGATGTCTGATTCAAAAAAAACATTTAAAAAATAAATAGCCGGTTTTTTTCTTTTCTTAACAATATCTAATATATCATATGGATTTCCTGTAACCTTAGTTATCTTCATATCAAGATTTTTTACAAATATAGTTTTTTCTACAATCTTTCCAAAAGAGTATCTTTCCTCTTCAGATGTTATACAAATAAAAATATCTATCATTAATATTCCCCCATATTGTCCAAAATCATTTAACAAAAATTACTAAATTTCAAAATAAAAAAATAGCAACCGCTGTTGCTTAAATATTCTACCACATAGATTTATCAAGAACAAAAAGTCCATATTACAACATTAGAAAAATGAACCACTATTTTTTATCAAAAAAAACAGGATTTAAAAGTTTTTACTCTCAAATCCTGTTTTTTTCATACTCTTTTTATCCATATTTATAATAAGAACATTATCAAAATAATTGCAAAAACTATCTGTAATACTCCTACTGTACCACCATATATTAATGCTTTTGGTCCTTGTTCTATTAAATCTTTAAACTTTACACTACATCCAATAGCTGCAAGTGCTACTATTTCTAGTATATCACCAACCTGATGAATCCCATTTCCTACTGCCTGTGGAATCAATCCTAATGTATATAATATTGTAAGCCCAAAGAACAAATATATAAACCAAGGAACTGAAACCTTAGATTTTTTTATATTTTCTTCTTCATGCTTAAACTCTTTTTTATCATGCCCTGAATTAAATTTTGCTATTGCAAGAACAACAACAACTAGCAACATTATTCTAATTATTTTAAAAATTGTAGCCATTTCTGATATTTGTGGACTAACCATTTTACCAGATGCTACAACCTGACCTACCGATTGTAATATTCCACCTATCATAGCTGAACTTTTCATAAGACTATTATTATATAAAAGATATGTGATTCCTGGAAGTACAAACATAAGTATTGTTCCCGTTAAATTAACTATTGCAACTGAAATACCTTTATCCTTTGAATCTGCTTCAATAGCATCACTTGTAGCTGCAATTGCTGAAGATCCACATATAGCATTTCCTGCACACATAAGCAGTGAAAATTTCTTTCCAAAACCAAGTTTTCTTCCAATAAAATAAACACTAACAAGTGTTAAACTCATTTGTATAACTATAAAAATAACACCTTTATATCCTATTGATAAAATTTCATGTAAATTAAGTATTACTCCAAGAAGTCCAATTGCCCATGCAAGTAAAACTTTTTCTGAAAACTTTATTCCTTTTGAAAATACCTTCTTATCAAGTATTGTATTACCAAAAAGAACTCCTAATAATATTGCAAAAGTTGCTGCTCCAAGTGCTGGAACAAATTTACCTAGCACTTTACTAATTATTGCTATAACAACACATGCAAGAATCCCTGGTAAGATTCCTTTGTACTTCTTCATATCTTCACCATCCTTAGTTCTTTATCATTATATAAAATTTCCTATTAATAAGGAAATATTTATATTTTATCTATTCCATAGGCAAATGCCTATCTATAAAAAGAAATAGGCAAATCAAATGATTTGCCTAATCTTGATATTGTATTAAATTCAAAACATCTATTTTAACAAGGGTCCTATCATCCTTATTAAAGCTAGATATTTCTCCTATTATTTTTATCTTTGACCCATTTTCAATTTTTATACCACTTTCCTTATTATAATTTGCTAAAACACCTAGATACTCCGAATCAGCAATACAGCAATTCATGCTAAGTGCCGTTATTATAAAATCATCTTTATATCTTTCATCCTTATAATATCTTCCCTCAATCTCTATTTTTTTACCTATATATTTATCAATATGTGCTGATAGTTCTTCAATCCCATCATGAAAATTCTCTTCATTTATATAAATAGTATCACCATCACCTAAAACTCCATGTTTATGAGTATGTCCATCACCCTCTGCATGATCCATATGATATAATCTAACACCCTTCATCTCTAAAGACACCTTAGGAATATCAATAACCATAATAACACCTAACACAAAAATTAATAATATATATTGAAAATACCCACCTTTAACCCCATTCCTTGATGGAATCGTAAATATTCTACTTACTTGTACTATTGTCAAAAGATATAAAATTATCATCATTATACTTGTAGATATTATTCTTCCACTATCTATAAGTGCAAACATCTTCCCTGTAAAAAGCATAAAAGTTAAAATAACTGATAAAAACATAAGTATCAAAAACCATATAAATTGGTCTAAATTAAATCTCTTCATATAAGCTCCCCCCTAAAAAATTAACGCTGTAAAAATAAACACAAGCGTAAAAATAACAAAAGTTAGCTTTATAACAAAAGATTTAGTAAAAGACGCTAAAAGCATACTAATATTTTTAACATCAATCATTGGTCCAATTATAAGAAAACTCATAACACCACCAAGTGAAAATGTTCCAAGAAAAGTTTGTGCAACAAAAGCATCTGCTTCTGAACATAAAGAAATTAGAAAACTTACAAGCATCATAATAACAATTCCTGATATATGATTAAGCCCAAGTGATGACAAAAATTCATTTGTAACATTTAACTGAAAAATAGCAGCAACTCCTGATGCTACAATAAAATACTTTGCAATATCATAAAACTCAACACTTGTAGACTTAAGTAACCTTATAATAGTAGGTTCTCCACTATTTTTTATATCTTCACATCCACAATCACACCTAAATTTACTTTCACCATTTTTTAATATGTCCCCTTTGCCAGCTAATGGAATCATTAAAAGTCCAGCAATTATAGCAATAACTACTCCAATAAAAACTCTAAGTATTACAATTTTCAAATTACCATTAAAAGCTATATACGTAGAAATTATTACAAGTGGACTAACTATTGGAGCTGCTAACATATACGTAATAGCAACATTTACCGGAACTTTCTTTTGAATAAGACTTTTAGTTATTGGAACTGTAACACATTCACATACTGGCATAAAAACTCCTAAAAATGCTGCTACTATACTTCCTAAAACTCTATTCTTTGGTATAAACTTTTTAATAACTTCCTCTGTAACAAACAATTGCATTACTGATGAAAGAATTGCCCCTATTAATATAAAGGGCAATGCTTCTAACAATATAGAGGAAAATATTATAGAAAATTTTGAAATTGCATCAAACACTAAATATCCCCCTTAAGCTAAGCATTTATAACCTTAGCTTTATTTATTTTTTTCTCTAAATCTGACTTATCATACGCAACCAGTATATGTGCATGATTATTTAAATTCTTAATAATATTTAAATCAACATCAACTTTTTCTTCTGAAATCTCACTTGCCTTATTAAAAATAATTAAATCACTTCTCTCAAGACAAGGTAAAACTAAATGCCCTAAATTTTTAAGAAGCATACTAAATGTAGAAGCATCTATCATATTTATCATTCCAGTAATTCTAAAATAAGACCTTAATTTCACTGTATTAAAAAGATTAGTTAAATAATCTATATCTTCAATTCCATTACACTCAATTATCATTCTTTCCGGTTTATAAAACTTAACCATTCTTATAAACCTTTCCTCTGTTAACTCTTTGCCAGATATAAAATTTTTAATACTTAAATTACCCTTATTTTTTATAATTTCATTAAATTCTTCTTTTCCAGACTCACATCTAACAACAATAGTTTCCTCACCCTTTAAAGTTTTTTTAAGAAAAACATTTATAAAGGTTGTTTTACCAGATGATAAAAATCCCGTAACTAAATCAACAGAACATTTTTTCAACCTAGCTCCCCCCTCACTTTAATACTTATTTTAAAAATAATTTTTCAATTTCTTTTTTATTTAAATTACTACCAATAACACAAAGTCGTCCCGTATAATCTGGCTTAAATTTCTTGATATCAACCTCACCTGGAACATAATCAAACTGAACCCACTTACCAGTTTTAGTAGGTAAAATTCCTTTTGCTCTTAATATTTT
>NZ_CAMQRY010000030.1 GCF_947036855.1 uncultured Clostridium sp. | reverse complement strand
TAGTATCTTGGTTATTAGGGTCAACTGGTGGAACTACTCCAATACCTTTTCTTGAACGTATTGAAAAGTGTTTTGTTTCTACAGGAACATTTTCATATTCTCCATTATACTCATTCATGAGTCTATGCTTACATATAGGGCATAAATCTCCCTCAATTTGAACTCCAAGCATCTCTTCAAATTCTTTTCTAAGATGTTTGGGTATTAAATGAAGTGGTTCTTCATGCATAGGACATCCTTTTATACTATATATTGGTGGTGCTGTTTCTAAAACTTTTTTAACTGCTTCAACAAGTGAAGATTTACCTGCACCAACTGGTCCTACTAAATATAAAACTTGTCTTGCTTCCTCACCTTTCATTGCAGCTGAATAAAAGTAATTCATAAGTTTCATAACAACTTTATCTATTCCATAAAAGTCATCCTTAAAAAAGTTATACTTTTTAATTTTCTCATGTCCATAAAGTTTTTTAATCTTTGGATTATCTTCGGGCTTTAAAATTTCAAATCCCTGCTCTATTATAAGGTCATATATCCTCTTATGAGAAAGTTTAACTGCATCAGGGTTTTCTTTAATAAGCCCTAAGTACTCTATAAACGTACCTTCAAACTTATAACTATTTCTACTTTCTCTATCACTTTGAATAAATTCTTTAAAATCCATATCTATAACCCTCCTTTTGTATAAGTCTATTCATTATACATATCTATCTATGCTATTTTTTTCATTTTTTTCTCTAAAAAACTTTCTTATTTTACATAAAGTTTTTTTATCATTATCCTTTTTCTACTATCCGATATATACTAAAACTTTAAAATCTCCTTATAAAATCAAGAGTTTAATCCTTTTATTATTTTCTATAATTATTCCTAAACCTAAAAAACACCTAGCAATTTAAAATTGCTAGATGCTCTCTTTATTTTCGTCTAACTCTTGGTTGTGAAACCATAAGCATTGTTCCAAATATAACAACTACTGATGCTATAATCATTGATATAGTTATACTTTTACCTTGTAGACCTAAAGCAAATATCATTGCCCAAATTGAACAAGTTGAATTTAGTCCCATTGCTTTTGTAGGTCCTACTGAATCTATTGTTTTATAATAGAATATTATAGATATAGTTCCTGCAAGTGCTGCAAGAATAAACATAAATAATGTCCCTCTATGTAATATTACATCTCTCGCAATTGGAAGTGCTCCAAGTAGTGGAAGAAATATTAAAAAATATGTAAGCCCTGATATCATTTGTCTTATCTGAAGTACAAATTCTGGTCTAAGATTTTCATCTGCTTCAAGCCCTACAGCACATAAAACAGTTTCACCACCCCAACCAAGCACTGCCATAACTGCAAAACCTATTCCAACGAGTGTTAATGGTTGTGAGTTTCCACCCCATCCAAGTATTATAACTCCTAGTATACTAACTCCTAGTCCAATCCAAGCTTTATAATTTAATTTTTCTTTTAAAACTATTGATGAAAACAAAGCTCCAACTGCTGGATAAATAGCTGTAACTGTCGCTGCATTTGAAGCTCCCATATAGTTAACTGCTCCATAATATCCTGTCATAGCTACTGGTCCAGCTAAAAATCCTATTGCAATAACTGTTTTTATAGATTTTCTTTTTACAGCTTTAAATAAGTCTTTTATTTTACCAGTTATTAATATATATATAAATGTCCAAACTCCCGAGAGCGAATCATGAAAAAAAACTCCTACAAATGGAGCTACTATCGCTGCTGATTTTAAGCTTATAAACGGAAACATACTTAGTGCCATAGCACTAAAAACTGTATCAAGCCCCCACATAAGTCCCGCTATAAGTCCTTGACTAGTTCCTTTAACTACATTATTCTTCATTCGTATCACTACTAATTATCTTAGTAGTTTCACCCCTTTCAATTATCAGATATCTGATATATATTTACGCATAAAAATTAAAGTTCTATAGAATATATCTATAAAACTTTAATCCTTATTTATTTTACCCTAAATAATCTATTTATACTATTAATTATCTAGCTTTATTTTTCTTAGCTTTTTGCTCTTCGTATCTCATCTTACCCTCTTCAAAGTTAAGCTTATCCTCTTCTGTTTCAAGTATTAAACTTGGAACTTCCTTAGGTTTATTATTTTCATCTAAAGCTACCATTGTAAAGTAAGCTGATAATGCTTTTGCTTTATAACAAACATCTTTACATTCAAGACTTTCAACTTCCACTAATATTTTCACCTGCATTGAAGATCTACCAACATAAACAACTTCCCCTGTGCATGTTACTAGATCCCCTATGTATACTGGTTGGTGGAATTGAAGTTCATCAACTCTTGCTGTAACTGTATTACAGTTAGCATATCTTCTTGATGATGCATAAGCTGTTGAATCCATTATCTTCATAAGATCTCCACCATGCATATTTCCTGCTACATTTGATGAACTTGGCCATACTACTTCACTTGTTATAATTTTTGAATCTGAAGGTCTTTTTTCCATTTTACTTCTCTCCTCTTTTATCTTATGTTTAATAATAGATAATCTATTATTTCTCTCTCACTTTAACTAATAATTATTATTAGTAACTAATAATAATTATATATTATAAAGCTATTTTTTTCAACACCATTTTAATATATATAATAATTACCAAGTATATTTATTATATACCTGATAATTTTATAAACTTACTAATTAATCTTATAAATTATAGAATTCTGTAAATGATTTTATACAACTTACATGATCATCAACTGACCCAAGTTCTCTTATTGAATGCATTGCAAGTACAGCTGTACCCATATCTACAGTTCTAACTGCTAAATGTGATGAAGCTATTGGTCCAAGTGTTGAACCACCTCTTACATCTGATCTATTTACAAATCTCTGAACTGGAACTCCAGCTTTTCTACAAATCATTTCATAAACTGCAGCTGATTCACTATCTGTTGAGTAACTTTGAGATGCAGCTATTTTTATAACTGGACCTTTACCCATAAGTGGTCTAACTATTGGATCATGTTTCTCTCCAGCATTTGGATGAACTGCATGAGCAAGGTCTGCTGAAATTAAGAATGAATTTGCAACAGCTCTAAATAAATCTTCTCTGCTTCCACCAAGAGATAAAACTATTCTCTCTAAAACTTCTGTAAAGAATGGAGAATCTGCACCTTGCTTTGTTCTACTTCCAACTTCTTCATTATCATAACAAAGCATAACATTTACACCATTTTTAATCTTTGCATCAATTAAAGCCTTAGTTCCAGCTTGAATCATAGCAAGATTATCAAGTCTTCCTGTTGATATAAAATCTTCATTCACTCCAATTATTGAACCTTTTTGATATTCATATGGCATAAGCTCAAAATCAAGAATATCTTCTACTTTAACATTCATTTCACTTGCTAAAAGATTTAATAAGAAATTATCTTTCTCCATCTCTTCATTTACAAGTGCAAGTAAAGGCAATGTATCTTTTTGTGCATTAATTTTAACACCATTATTTATATCTCTATTCATATGAATAGCTACATTTGGTATTATCATTACTGGTTTATTTATATTAATAATTTTACTTACTGGTTTTAAAGGGTTTTCTGAAACAAGTGTAACTCTTCCAGCTAGTCCAAGTGGTCTATCAAACCAAGTATTAAGAATTGGTCCACCATAAACTTCTGAATTAAGTTTCATGTAATTTTTTTCAGCTATCATATCAGCACTTGGTTTAATTCTAAATCCTGGTGCATCAGTATGTGCTCCAATTAATTTAAATCCATGTTCTGCAACATTTCCTTCTCCAACTTCAAAAGCAACAAGTCCACTATTGTTTTTTTCAACAAAGTATTTTCCTTGTACCTTAAGCTCCCATTTATCTGAAGATTTAATTTCTTTAAAACCTTCCTTTGTAAGCCAAGTTTTTAATGTTTCAACTGCATTATAAGCTGTTGGGCTTTCATATATAAAATCTATTAATTCATTTGCTATTTGTTTTTTCATATTATTTAATACACCTCTCCGTTCATTATATATATTTATTATACACGTTTTATTTAAATTTTAAAATTTTCATTTTTGTATATTTAAGCTTTTTTATATGAATAAAATGCTTTTGCACTAGCTGTAATCTGGCTTAGTGTCCAAGTTTTATTAGAATCTACTATACTATCTGGATTATTCATTATTATTTTACCCTCTTTATCAAGACCTGCAAGAACTATAATATGTCCTGTTAATGTAAATTCTCCTGGTCCAAGTGATACAATAACTGGATGTCCACTTCTTAAAGATTCCATAACTTGTGAGCTACTAATTTCATTTGCATCAAGTCCAAAATGCCTTGCAACACTTGTCATAAGAGTTCCATTAGAACCTTGATTCCATGAATACCCTCCATGTTTCGCACTATAATCAGCAACAACTCTTGGATTTATACTTGTATCACCAGTAAGTCCTACCACAACCATAGCAAGAGATGTTGGTCCACATCCATCCATTGCTATAGGTCCATTACCATACCAATCATAGCCCCACTGTTTGTCCCATTGTTGAAATAGTGGTATTTTTCCTTTTTTATAATAAGAATCAATATTTATTGGTTGATTTTGCTTTTTATCTACATAACCTGCTGTATACGGAATAGATTCTGGATGCATAACTGCAAGTTGAATTAAATATGATGGTATTTTACTACTATTATCAACTATTGATTGTATTGTTTTATCATTATATTTCTTTGCTTCTCTTGATAACTTATCAATCTGCTCTTTTAATGATGAACCCCACCATCTATTATTATCAGTATTCTCTTTATCAAGATTTTGAATTGTACTTCCAAGTTCTTTATATTGTACTTGTCTACTTTTTATAATATTTTTATTTAAATTATTATCTACAACTGTAGCTTTCTCATTTTTATCTTTATCTATACTTTTAACTTTATGTCCTACTTCTTTTACTGTAGGGCTTTCTAATTTGTTTTGAATATTATTTTCAAATAAATTTTTATTATGTACACTAGCATATACTGCATAGCTTCCACCTGCTACAATTATGATACTAGCTATAATTATGCCTATTATCGTCTTTTTCTTCATATGTACTATCATCCTTATCTTCATTTATATAGAAGATTATTATAACAAATTCTCCAAATTTATTTTTAATATGTTTTTATTAATTTAATATCAATTTTTTAACTTTAAATATATTTGTATAGAAATCAGTCTGAATTTATACTATATTGTTAAATTATAAAGAGAAAGGTATAATTCCTATTTTTTTTAGGAATTATACCTTCTTTATTAAGATACTGTTATATATTTTTTTGAAACAAATGCTGAATCTGATTTAGATGACTTAATTTTATACCATCCACCACTTTCACCTACTATTTCAACTGTTTCATTATTTCTAAGATATGTTACCACTTTCCCCTGCATACTAGCATCATTTCTTACATTTAAAACTGTACTAATCCCTGAAACTTTACCTCTTTTTAATACTTCTGTATTATCAGTATTCGCATCTGAATTTCCTGAATTATTAATAACCTTGATATATTTACTACTTACATAACCAGTTTTCCCATTTGAAAGTGTTACATTATACCAACCATTTTTTTCAGAATTAATTTTCACAGTAGTATTATTTATGATTGTTGTTAATACTGAATAATTTGTTCCTGCACCACTTCTAACATTAAGTCTTGATGATATTCCTATAACTGTACCATTTCTAACACCATCAGTTGGTGGTACTGGAATTTCTGGTTTTACTGGAACCGCTGGCTTTTCAGTATCTGGTTTTGAAACTTCTGTATTCTCTGTTACCTTAATATACTTACCACTTACATAACCAAACTTTGTTGACCCATTAACAGAATAATCAACTTTGTGCCAACCATTTTTACTTTCATAAATATTAATATTTTGCCCTGCTTTAAGACTTCCAACTACTGAATGACCTGTCCCTGCTCCACTTCTAATATTAAGTCTACTACTCACATTTATAACTTTCCCCTTTGCAGTCATTGTTGGTGCTTCTGGTTTTCCTGTTTCTATATCTTCATCAACTTCTGGTGCAACTTGTCCATTATCAAAACTTCTAGCTTCATCAACAAGTTTATAAACCTGCTGTCCATAAGTTGCATTAACCTGTGCCGCTTCTTTAAGTGAGCCATATTGACTTGTATTATATCCTGGATATGCCCACCTTCCTGCAAGTTCTTCAACTGACGGTGCACTTCCTCTTGTTACTAGATTAAATCTTGGATCAATACAAGGATTAACTAAAGCTTCTGTTGATGCATAAGCTTTTAAATGCTGAACTTGCGCTCTTATACCTTCTCTTGCAGTTGCAAAACTATTTTTAGCCCCTGAATCTCCAGTAACTCCAATTCCAGCAAAATTATTATCCTTATAACTAAGTTCTCCACCAAACCTAAACCAACCTGTTTCTTTTATAGCCTGTGCAATAACTATATCAGCTCTTACACCCTCAACTGCTGATTCTTCGTAAACTGTATCAACCCATTCATTCATACTCACAGTAAGCTTATAGTCAAACCCATACTTATTTTTTTGTGAATTTAAATAACTTTTAAAAGCTTCTTTTGATACAGAAGGACCTCCCATAATACTATGCTTTACTGGAAAATTATCTCCATGACCTCTAAGCATTTTACCATCTTCATTTTGATCTTTTTTAGAATTATCACCATCTGTTGGAAGTGCCATTGCAATATTCCCACCAATTGTACTTGCTACAATAGATGTTGCAATCAATGTTTTCAATACCTTATTTTTCATAAATTCCACCCTTTAACCTATTTTATTTTTATTATAATATTTTTATAAAATCATCTTTAACATACCCTATTTTTTTATTACCATTTGCTACAAACTCAATTTTATGCCAACCATCTTTATGATCTAAAATTGTTACAATAGAATCACCTAGAATATACCCAACAACCGAATGATTAGTTCCTCTTCCAGACCTCACATTTAAATTTGTATCTATATTTATAACTTTACCTTTTTGTTCTACCTGTTCAACAGTTCCACTATCTATTTTTATATACTTCTTACTTACGAACCCTAATTTCCCATTATACTCAATATTATACCAACCATTTACTTCACTATTAACCTTAACCTTCGCATTTAATCCTATCTTTCCTATTACAGAATATCCTGTTCCTGCCCCTGACCTAATATTAAGTGCTGAAGTTTCAGAAATATTAAAAACAGTTCCCATTTTAGTTGTTATCTCTGGAATTTCAGGAATAACTGGCTTATCAGTATTTCCACCATCACTCTCACTACCTACAATACTTATATATGATTTACTTACATACCCGATTTTCCCATTATAAGCTATGTTATACCAACCATCTTTTTCATAATTAACCTTAACTTTTTGACCTTTTGAAACTTTATCTTTTATACTATAAGATGTACTTGGTCCTGTTCTAACATTTAAATATGAACTTACTCCAACAACTCTACCATTTTTATTTATGTTACCTTCATTTCCTGAACTTTCATCATCTATTTCAGCAAACTTTATATAATCACTACTAACAAATCCTGTTTTACCACGGTAACTTATGTTATACCATTCATTTTTAGTTTTATAATTAACTCTAACTTTTGTATTTAATGGCAACTTATCTTTAACCGCATGATTTGTTCCTGCACCAGCTCTAACATTCAAACCTGAACCTGATGAAATATTGGCAACAACTCCATCCTTATTTATAGGTGTTGTACTCTCTCCAATCTCTGGCTTCTCAATCTCTGGTTCTTCTATGTCAGGCTTTTCAATCTCTGGTTCTTCTACATCAACTAATACCTTTATATAATTAGCACTAACAAAACCAGTTTTTCCTGCATAACTGACATTATACCAACCATTCTTTGTTTTATAATTAACTTTAACTTTTGAATTTGCTGGAATTCTCATTTCAACTAAATCATTTATACTTGCACCACTTCTCATATTAAGTGATGAACCATTACTTACATTGACAACCTGACCATCTTTGTTAATTTGTTCATTCTCATCAACTTCTGGTTTTTCTATCTCTGTATCACTATCTATAATTTTTATATAATTTTTACTCACATATCCCTCTTTCCCATTAGCATAACTTATATTATACCAACCATCTTTTTCATGATTAACATCAACTTTTGAATTTACAGAGAGGCTATCAATAACTGAAAAACCTGTTCCTGCACCACTTCTTACATTTAATGAACTACTTATATTTGAAACTTGTCCTTTTTTGTTTATTGGTGTTACATTTTCTTCCCCAGTATCTGTACCACCATTTCCACTATCTGCATCAACATCACCATCTAATATTTGAACATATTCCTTACTTACATACCCATAAGTTTTTCTAGTTCCCATAAAATCAACTTTATAGAATCCATTTTCTTCTCCATATATATTCATTTTTTTATTTGGATAAACATTTCCAAGCACTGCTGATGTTGCACTTGCCTGTGTTCTTATATTTAAGTGTGAACTTACATTTATAAGTTTTCCTTTTGCTGTTGGCATTTTTCCATCATTTACAAATGATTCCCCTTGCATACCTACTGCTGCTTTAGACTTAAACTCTTCCCACATATTAGGTCTATCTTGAATCATCATTCTTGAACAAATTTTCCCTGATGCATGATTGTGCATTACTATATTTTGAGCTGGTATATTATACTTTCTCATAAGATTTCTTGTAAGTGCTATACCATTTTCATATGTTTTATCAAAATTACCACCTGCATTTACGGCTAGTTCAATCCCTATTGAATTACTATTTTGAACAGTTGCACCATTTCCACCATCACCAATATGCCATCCTCTCCATGTATCTTCTAATACTTGTACAATATTTGAATCATCAACTATATAATGAGCTGATGCATTTGCATTTGGATGATTCGCAAAATAATCTCTATTTGCCATAGCATCTGCTGTTCCTGCTCTATTATCCGTATCATGAATAACTATATATTTCGGTACTATAGTTACCCCCTTTGAATAATTTATATCTATAAGTTTTTTATTTACTCTTATCCCGTTTATAACTTCTGTACTTTTTTCATTTATCCCTTGTACTGAATCAATATTTTTATCACTATCTAAATTTGAACTAATGTCCTCCGCTAAAGCTAAACTTGACCCATCTGTTACAATTCCTGCCAAGATTAAAGAGGACATTAAAACTGTCTTTAATTTATTTTTTTCCATATTATACCCCTTATAATTTTATTACAAATTAGTTACAATACTAATTATATCATTTATCGTCCTATTTCAGTGTTTTTTTATACATTTTTTTGTTTTTTTTCAAATTTCTTCATCTTAAATATTCAGAAATTCAACACATCTATATGATATAATGTTCACATATAAATAATAATGATTCAGATTTAGTTATATCTTAATTTGAATCATTATTAGTCGTTATCTAAAAGCTTATCTTATTTTTTTAATTAAGATTATATAGCCATTAGATATCAGATAAATCTAAATGGAGGTAATTATGTTTTCAAACTTATTAATATCAAAATTTGTACCAAATCATAAAGAGGTAACAAATGAAAAAGTAAGAAGTTCTTATGGCTATCTTGCTAGTATTGTTGGAATAATTTCTAACATAGTCTTATTTATAATAAAGTTTACAATCGGTTTTTTAACTGGCAGTATAGCTATAACAGCAGATGCCTTTAATAACCTTTCAGATGTTTTATCATCAATAATAACAATTGCAGGATTTAAACTTTCTCAGGCTCCACCTGATAAAGAGCATCCTTTTGGGCATGGTAGAATGGAATATATATCAGCTTTTGTAGTTTCTTTTATTGTAATAATAGTCGGACTTGAATTTTTGAAATCATCTGGTGAAAGAATATTTAATCCTTCATTAGTTGAATTTAAGTTAATTCCATTTATTTTACTTGTATTAACTGTATTCGTTAAGATATGGCTTGGATTTTTCAGTACAAGGATTGGTAAAAAAATAAATTCTAGTGCTATAAAAGCTTCAGGTATGGATGCCTTTGGTGATGTTTTTGCTTCAACTTGTGTTGCAATATCTTTTTTAGCAGTAAAATTTACAACACTACCAATTGACGCATATGTTGGAGCTATTGTTTCATTATTTATAATTTATGCTGGTGTATCACTACTTAGAGAAACTATTAGTTCTCTTATAGGAGAAGCACCTGACCCTGAATTTGTAGAAGAAATTGAAAATGCTATAAAATCTTATAAATATATAACAGATGTACATGATGTTATAATTCATAACTATGGAGTAGGACGAGCTATGGCTTCACTTCATGTAGAATTCCCAGCTGATGTTGATATTATAGAAATGCATAATATCATTGACCAAGCAGAAAGAGAAATATCAGCAAAATATAATTTATATCTTACTGTGCATATGGATCCTATTTATATTCCACAAGGAGAAAGTGCTCTTGTAAAAGAAAAGATAATGCAGATGGTTGATTATAATCCTTTATTAAAATCAATGCATGATTTTAGAATAATCCAATGTTCTGATAGAATAGATTTAAGATTTGACATAGTTGTTGACTATATTAAGGCTAAAAATATTATGACCGATTCTGATATTGTTGACTCTATTTATTCTAGGGTTAAATTAGAACACCCAAACTATAATTGTATAATTACACTAGATAAAGAATATCATTAAAGAATATTTTTTTGATTTTCAAGCATACTATTATATGTAGGGTTAAGTACTAGTTGTAATTTCTACAACTTTCAAAAATTTATTTATGACATAAATTTTTGAATTATTTAAGAGTAAGCAAATTTGCTTACTCTTTCTTTTTTTGCTTAATTTACTAATTTATATTTATGATGCTTAAACTAAATTTAAATTCAAATTAAATTTCTATAGAATTTATTTATACCATAATTAAATTTTACTTTATTTATAAATCCATATTATAATATAGTTATAATTCACTGAAAAGGAACTAAACAAATGAAAAAACAACAGAGTACTAAAAAACCTTTAAATAAACAAACACGACCAAGACAAAATCCAAATTCTAAGTCTAATTTAAAAACTAGACCGAGAACTAGAACTAATAGTAAAAGAAAGACTAAAACTATTAGGAAGTTCAATATTTTTAAATTTTTAAAAAGTATGTTCATAATAGTTGCAATAATAATTGGAATAAATTTTTTAATATCAGTTTTAACGCCAAAAGCTGCACCTGTTAAAAATACAAATCCAGCTATTCCAACTGTACCGTTACCTAAACCACTACAATTGCCTGCACCACCTATAGTTCCTGTTAAGCCTACTTTAACACCTCAAGATTATAATCAAAAACAAGAAAAGCTTATTGAAAGTATTTTTAGGTTTAATCAGAATATTTATATGACTATAAATGGAGATAACTTTGTCAATCTGTATCCAGATTCTCAAAATGCAGTTAATGCTTTAAGTTCAAACCTTAGTATATATGCTACTAAACTTAGTCCAAGCCTAGTACAAAGTGATTCTACATTTTTATCAGAGCTTATTATTAAAAATAACGCTTTTATAAATGATGCTATAACTTATAACAAAGCTGCACTTACTAAAAATATAAGTAAAGAAGCGCTTGCTAAACTTCATAAACCTTTACTTGCATCTTATAATGCAATAAATCAATTTATGAATTCTAATATAAATTTATTTAAATAAAAATATAGTGATTGATAAAGATTTTATCAATCACTATAAATTTATTTCTTTATTTCTTTATCTAAACTAACTAAATGAACTCCATTTATTCCTGCTAACATAACTGTATCACCACTTGATAATGTTATTTTAATATTTTGTGCACCCTGACAATTTAAAATCTCATTGAATATTGGCATCCCTATAAGACTATTTACACTTATCATTCCATCACTACTTGGAATTTCCATCATATAATTACCTTGTTTTATATCCGTTCCTACTTGATATATACCTGAATTTAAAACTGTTTTAAAATCTCTTACATAGGGAACAAATCTAACATTTGTCATACCTGAAATTTCTAAACAATCTCCATTTTTAAGTAATACAAGTGACTTCATAATATTCTTAGAATCTTTTTCTACCATACTTGATTCTTGAATTTTTTCACCTTTATTATTATAAACTTTTATACTTCCACTTTCCGTTGTTTGTGCAAGATATATCCCTTGTGGTATTTGCTTTCCAACAGTATATTTCCCAAGCCCTAAAACAGTTTCTTTTGCATCTTTATTACTTAAAGTTCCATCTGCATTTGTAGGTCCTTGAATAATCAATGTTGAACTTTTCATTATAGGATTTTGCTTATCTAAAACTACTTTATTTTCTGTCTTTTCTAAGGTATTTGCATACCATACTCCCCAAACTATAAGTGCAGCTCCAATAATAAAAAGTATCCAAAACCAAACTCTTTTATAAAATGGTCTTTTTCCATAGCCAAGGCTATCAAATTCATCCATAATAACTCTCCTTCGCTTCTTTAGTTTTAAATTTTCATATTATAGTTTATCCTATTCTTACAAATTTTATAGATTTTATTTTAAAACATCTAAAATTTCCTCTGTTGTTCTAAGTCTTCCTATTTTAGGGAATATAATATTTAAGACATACTCATTTTCTTCCTCTGATATTCCTGTCATCGCATCTATTACAAATATTTGATTAAACCCTCTTTGATATGCTTCTCTTGCTGTTGTATCCACACCTATTCCTGTTGCTATTCCACATAATATTATTGTTTCTACTCCCCTTCTTCTAAGTTGAAGTTCAAGTTCTGTTCCATAAAATGCGCCCCATTGTCTTTTAGTTATAATATTTACTCCCTCTATACTTGTAAGCTCTGGAAGTAAAATATCCCACCCCTCTTTATATGGAAATGCCTGATAATTATCAAGTTCTGGTTTTAATCCACATTTTGCATCTGCACTAACTCTTACAAGAAAAACATCTCCACCATTTTTTCTAAACTCTTTTACAAGCTTTACTGAATTTTCTACTACTTTATCTCCACTATATGGTGTAAGGCCTGCTCTCCTAGCTATCCCCTCTTGTAAATCTATTACCACCATTGCTGTTTTTTCTATATTTATTATACTTTTATCCATTATAAATTCCTCCTTAGCTCTTACTATTTATTATCATCCCCTACTTTTCCTTCTTAAATGCAAAAAGTAGTAAGATATACTTTAAAAGTATACCTTACTACTAATAGTTATAATTAACATTTTTCTAACAGATTTTGTTACTACTCTTCATTTATAGTTTCAACAACCTTAAGCTTTGCAGCTCTACGTGCTGGTGAAATTCCTGATACTATTGCAACTATAAACGTTACAATAAATCCAAGTAATACATTTGCAAATGTTAGATGTATATTAAAATCTTTTCCTATATGAGTTAAATAAAGATTAGCAGCAAATATTCCAACAATAGCTAGTATACAACCAACCACTCCACCAATAACTCCAAGAACTATTGATTGTGTTAAGAATATTGTTCTAATATTTCCCTTAGTTGAACCAAGTGCTCTCATTATCCCAATCCATTTTCTTTTTTCTTGAACAGTCATAGTCATTGTATTTACAAGTCCAACACTTGCTACTGCTATAACAATTACTGCTGCAATATCAAGAATTGTTTTTATAAACCCTGTGAATACACTAGCAATTCCTACAACTTCTCCAAGACTAAATGTCCCATATCCAAGTTTAGTATTTATCTCACTACTCATTCCACTTATAACTTTCTGATTTGCTACATCTATTGTAACCATTGAATAATTTGTTTTATAGTCTGAAAGTTTCTTTCCACTATAATACGCATTTATCTTATCTGTTACACTACTTAAAGTAATAATATTCCCTGGGTAATATGCATTAGGCTCTTTATATATCCCTTGTACTATCCCTTTTATCAGAAGAGGCTTCTTTGCTGGCATACCTTCAAAACTTGGCATACTAACATCTAAAGTCATCTCTTTCCCTATAACAGAATTATAATCTGTAATCCCCATATCTTTTAAATACGCTTCATTTATTAAAAATTGATTACCTGCACCAGTTAAATCTTTACCTGCTACAACTTTTTCAACTTGCTTATACTTATAATCTTTTGCAAACCCAAGTATTAAAGGATTTGAACCTTTTTCACTTACACCTGAAATTTCTAAACTATTAGCCTTTGCACCACTGTATGCAAATAAATCTTTAACATTTTTAATTTTTGCTATATCTGAAAGTGTCTGATTTGTTATAGCTTTTGAATTATCTTCTTCCTTTGGATTAAGCTGTTTATTTACTGTATATGGAAGAAATGTAGGTTTCTGATTCATCTGCTCTGATGCTGCTACACCTGATTTATTTGCATTATATTTTTCTGGTAATACCATCACTTGATTTAAATTACCAAAGCTTGATATAAAAGTTGTTGCTGTTTTACTTATTGTATCACCAAGACCTTGCATAGAAACAAGTAACATACACCCAACCGAAATTGCAATTATAGTTAAAATACTTCTAAGTTTTCTTCTACTAATATCGCTTGTTGCCATCGATATTCCATCTATTAATTTCATCTTTTGTACTCCTTTCTACTGTCTTAATGATTTAATTGGGTCAAGTTTTGCTGCTCTGCTTGCTGGATAAACTCCTGCTAAAACAGATATAACTATTGAAAATATTATTGTAGCTAAAATAAGCTCAAAAGGTACATTTTTCATTATACTTACCTTTTGTCCTTGCTTAAATAACATATCTGAAATTCCAAAACTAATAAGTCTATATAATAATACACTTATTATAGAACCAATAATTCCTCCAACAAGACCAATTACACCTGACTGGAATAGGAACATTGAACGTATATCTGAATTACTTGCACCAACTGATTTCATAACTCCAATACTCTTAGTTCTTTCTGTAACTGCCATAATCATAGTATTAATTATTCCTATTGCAGCAACAATTAAAACTATAATCCCAAGTATAGATAAAACAAGTAGAATATTATCAAAGTTTGCATTTATACTATCAACTTTCTGCTTATCAGAAGTTGCACTATACCCAAGCTTTGTAATAGCCTGCTGTATACTTGCAACATTATTCATATTATTTGCTTCTACAACCACACCATTATATCCATAATTTTTCATAAAGCTTGTTGTAAACTGTAAAAACCCAACAATTGTTGAAGCATTTTTTGAACTCATAACAAATTTATTACCATCTGGCATATATTTACTCTCTACACCCTTAACTACAAAAGTTTTCTTAAGTGGCGTAACACTTTTACCATCTATATTATCAATATCAAAAGTTAATTTTTTCCCAATAATTTCACTTGGGTTTTTAATTCCTAGGTCATGTAGTAATGACTCACCAACTAAAATCCCATCTGTATCATCCTTAGTTAAATTACTTCCTGCTATTATAGGTTTAAAATTTACATCCTTTGATGAACTTTTTGCACTACTCACATCCGTATCAAAATAATCATTATAATCTAAATCATATCCTTTGATAGGGAAATTCCCATAGTATGTTTTTCCATCAATTCTGATCTTTGCAAGGCTTGCTCCTACATATGCCTTAATACCAGCAACATCTTTGACAGTACCAATTTCATTTACTACACTTTTATCTAAAGCCTTAAAGTTATCTTTAAGCCATTGTGGCATTTCTTTAGCCATCTTCTTTGGATCTGTTGGCATCACTGCATCTGCTTTTAATGAAGCAACTGTAATACTTTTTGTGCTTGACCCACTATTAACTGTATCAACTAAGAAGCCTTTTATCATCATTCCAAGCGATACCATTAAAATTATAAGTATAGCTCCAACAGTAATACCTAGTGAAGTTAAAAAAGTTCTCTTTTTTCTTCTACCAAGATCTCTATAAGCCATTGAAATATTATCTGAAATTTTCAAATTAAACCACCTCCTCACTTCGAGAATCACTTATAATATTCCCATCTTTTATCTGTACAATCCTTCTAGCCTTAGCAGCCTCTTCTGGATTGTGAGTTACCATAATAAATGTATAACCCTTATCATTTAAATCATGGAAAAGTTTCATTATGTTATCACCAGTCTTAGAATCTAAATTCCCAGTTGGTTCATCTGCAAAAATTATTTTTGGGTCATTAACTAAAGCTCTAGCAATAGAAACTCTTTGTCTTTGCCCACCTGACATTTCACTTGGCTTATGCTTTGCAAGATTTGCAAGTTCAACTTGTTCTAAAGCTTTCATAGCCTTTTTCTTTCTCTCACTTCTTCCCATACCAGAAAAAATAAGTGGCATCATAACATTTTCAAGAGCTGTTTGAGTATTTTCAAGATTAAAAGCTTGGAATACAAATCCAATCTCCTCATTTCTAAATCTAGCCATTTCTTTATCTTTTTGTCCTGAAATATCTTTTCCATCAAAAAGTATTTGTCCACTAGTTGGACTATCAAGTCCACCTATTATATGCATCATTGTAGACTTCCCTGAACCTGATGGTCCTATAATAGCAAGAAACTCCCCATCTTCAATATTTAAAGAAACATTGTTTAGTGCTACTATAGTTTCTTTTCCCATTTGATATTTTTTAACTATATTTTTAACTTCAATCATTTTTTATTTCTCCTTTGTTATAACTATTATTATAATGAATTTATAAGCTTACTTAGTTATCTTTCCTATTATACTCATAAGTTTATTAAATTCACTCTCTTTTTTGTCAAGTTTTTTAGCTAAAGAATTTTCCTTATCAATGTTAAAGAATCCAACATATTTTTTTATTGAATCATTATTAATAATATGAGTTGCTATTCTTTTTGCTATATAATCTGTTTTTTTTGATATCATCTTAATCCAAAAACTTGCACTTTCTCCATCTGTATTGACCATTCCCGGATTTATAAATTCTGTATGTACATCCATTATACTCTTTTTAGCAAAAAAATTACTAATGTATGCACTTCCTGTATAAGCCCCTAACAATGATTTCATTCCTGAAATATCACCATCTATAAATTTATTATAACTTATTTTTTGAAGAAGTCTTGCATCACCTATATGTATAACTTTGCTAGCCTCTGCATTTTCAAGTAAATTTTTTAGCCCTACTGAAAATAAATATTTTGATATAACACCAGTTATTAAAACATTATTATAACCTTCTCTAGTTATATCAATTCTCTTCTTTGGTCTTATATTTGCATTTAATATTAATATATCTAAACTTTTGTATTTATTTTTATAAAATTCTAAAAACTTTTTATTTTCACTAACTAAAGATAAATCTACTGAAAAAAATCTGTGCTGACATTTATTATTTATACTTTCTAGTTCTTTTATAACTTCATTTCCGCATTCTTCATTTCTTCCTATTATATGGACTGAATATCCATTGCTTGCAAACTCTTTTGCTAAGTATTTCCCTATACCTCTTGTTGCACCTGTAATTAAAACTGTTTTCATATTACCTCACCTCTAAATATAATTCTATATCTAAAGACTATACCTAACAATATACAGATTTTACTTATTGTATATTGTTTATTACCTCACCAATTCTTCCAATAAATTCCTTTCTACTTATTGCACCTGACTTATACTGAAAACCTAATGAAATTATGCAATGAGTTATTGCTTTATCAGTAAAATCAAGAGTATCAATTCCCCCATAAACTTTTTTAAGACCAACATCTGAACTTATTATCTTCATAAAGTACTCAATTGAATTCATATATAAATCTATATCTTCAGATGATTTTCCGTTAATATCTAAAGTTTTAATACTCTCAAGATTACAAAATCTACTAGAATAATACTCAAAAATATAATTATAAATATCTTCAAGTGATTCAAAATACGAATAAAATGTAACTCTTGGTATCTCACACCTCTTACATATATCAACTACTTTTGCATTTTCAAAAGTTTGTTCTAAAAATATAGCTGCTGCCGCTTCTATAATTTTATTCTTTTTTGCTTCATCTAAATTATAAAACGTCTTACTTGGCATATTCTTCCTCCCATTAACTTTTCTTCTCTGTAATGATACATTAATATTTCTACAAATGATATATACCAAAAAAAATAGACCAGCTGACTTATCGTCATCCAATCTATTTTTCTTTATGTAATATCCCATACATATCCATTCAATCTACTTATTACATTAATATAATAGTTATAGCTATTATATTAATGCAATAACCATATTAACACTCATTGAAACTATTAATATAATTTTTGATAAAAAGAACATTCTCTGTTTTATAACAAGTGCCGCTATCGCAGCTATCCCACATATAATTGCTATAAGTCTATCTATATAAAATTCTCCTGGCATTGAATAATATGCCACAAGTGCTAATAAAATAGCAAATATTACTATCCCAAAATATATTCTAAAATCTTTTGCAAGTTTTCCACTCTTGTAAAATAAAGTGATTCCTGCAATTGAAAACATAATTAACATAACGCATGCTAATGACCAAATTGTTGCTATGCTCATTTAAACCCCTCCTTGAACTCATCCTTTGTTTTCACCAATTTTTCACAAAGTTAATCGTATTTTTATTATATCCTTTTTTTCGACATTTTTATCTTTTGTAAACAATAATTTACTCGTTGTTTATAAATTGTTCTTTATTCTTATCTTTTATCAATTAAAATTTAATTTAATTTTACATCATTTTCCTTATTTTTCATATATTTTTTCACATTTTTTTATTAATATACTAATTTTAGTCTATAATACATTATAATATTTTAATTATGCAAAGTCTAATTTTTCTTTAATTTTTTTTTGATTATTATTTAAAAAAGAAATTAAAAGTATTTTTCACAAATATAAAAGCACTCGCATAAATAAGAATTATAAGCTTTTATTTAGGAGATTATTAATGAATAATTTTGATAAACTAATTAAATATAACGAACATATCATACTAAATTTTGATATATCAGATGATAGAATCTTTAAAATCCTTTTAGCTCTTGAATGTATTTTAAACTTTGATGATTACCAATCATTTGACTTACTAAAACTATGTAAGTTTACTAAAACACCATTTGATGAAATAGAATCTTACATCGATATTCTTCTTAGCAGTTCTATAATAACAAGTATAGATACAGAGTCTAAGTTTATTAATCTATATAAACTCAATTATGATGTAATACAAGAATAATAAAAAAGAAAAAGGTTGCTAACTTCTTAGCAACCTTTTTCTTTATTAAATTATCCCTGCACTAAAAAATTATATTCCTTATAATCATTTACTACATTTAACCACTTATTAAATCTCTCTTTTATAGTGTTTAAATCTAACTTCAAATCTTTATTTATATTTAATAGCCTAACATACTCTTTAGAATTATCATCCTGTCTTACTTCATTCGAATATCCATTATCTTTCAAAAAATTCATAAATATTTCAGCTTTATAATTTCTTTTCTTAAACTTAAATTTACCATACATTCTTATTTCTATAATATCATCATCTTCATACACAAGTCCATTATACCTATCCGAATACTTATATGGTATATTAAGCTCTAAAATGTCATCATCAGTTTTATTTGCTTCCGCTATGTATATAGATTTCTTTGTTGGATTCTCTTCTCCACTTTTATAAAAATCCAAAAATGAACACCAAAGTATGCTATCTCCATCTCTTAACTCATATGTATCAATCTCGCTTTTGAGTCTTCCCCAACTTTTTTTTCCTATACATTTCTCTTCTTCAATCACAGACTGTACAGCATCTATGATTTGTTTTCTTCTATCCGTTCCCATAATACTACACACTCCGCCTTTCTTTCTAAGTTTTCTCTTATTTTAAGTCGCTTATCTATTATAGACTAAAGATATTTTATAGTCTATATTTTTTTATTCAATTTTAATATATCATTTGCTATTTTTTCCTTATTTATTCATTTTTTTAATAACTTTCCCGTATGTAGATTTATCAAAATCAATAAATCCTACCTTCTCACTTCTACTATCCATACTAATATCTCTATTATCACCTAACACAAATACTTTTCCATTTGGAACTATTACTTTTAAATCTTTTAACTTAATATTATTTTTACTTAAATAAGGCTCATCTTTAATAACTCCATTTATATATAAGGTTCCACCTAAAATCTCTATAGTATCACCACTAAGACCTATAATTCTTTTTATTATCCTCTGTAATTCACCATCTATATCTATATCAAATATACCTATATCTCCTCTAAACACTTCTTCATCACTATAAGATTTATCTATAAGCAAAATATCCCCTGCAGATATAGCACCCTCCATAGACTTTCCAACCACATAAGTTAAGCTAATATTTTTATATATAATTACAAAAAATATAAATATTAAACTAAATATAAATATAATTTTATTTTTCTTCATCAAGCACCCCTTATTTACTTTATTTTCCATTTATGTAAATAATTATAATACTTTTAGTTAAAAATAGAAATATATTTGTATAAAATAACGAAAAAACTGTGCATAAATTAATATGCACAGTTTATATCTATATTTTTCAAGCTAAACTTGCCTCATCTAAAGCTACAAATTTAACTTCTTTTACATCACTAAAGACTTCTTTTAGAGTGTCTTCTATCATATCTCTATATCTCACTTCTAAAATCCCTCTAGTAAAATCATTTGCTGCTGGAAATATGTATTCATCATTATTAGTGCGTGATAAATTATTTACTCCGATTTTAAGCCATGTATCATATCTCAAATCACTTTTTAAAATCTCTTTTAATTTATCCCTTAAAATTCTTATATGATTTTTATCTATTTTAAGTTCACATATAAACTTACTTTTACTTTCATTTTTAGTTTTCTCTTTTTTATTTTCAATTTTAGGCTTTTTCACCTTACTATTTTTTTTATTTTGCTTATCTTCTATTTTATCAATTAACTCATTTTTTCGTTCTTGAGTATATTCTACTGTTTTTTCTTCTATAATTTCTTTAGTTTCTTCAACCGCATCAATCTTATTTCTTATTAGTCTAAATGAATTGTTTCTTTCATTTGAAATTTCATTTGATGTGTTAGTTATTACTTTTCTATTTAAACTTCCAATTGCTAGTACATCAGCTTTTAATCCTGCTATCTCCATTTTCATTTCAATAAGCTCACTTCTAAGCTTTGCTATCTCATCAATCAGAACTTTAATTTCTGGATTATCCAAATCATTTACACCTCTCTTGTTTCCTCTTCCCTCAAATGCGACATTTCTTACTATACTTACTTATATTCTAGCATATTTTCATATCTTTTTTATCTTTTTTTTTATTTTTCTATTCAAAACCTAACAATTTCAACTTATTATCATTTTTTATAAAAAAAAGAAGATACTATTAGCCAATGTCATTAAGTTAAGAAAGTCTATGATGTTTTTTTAGATGCAAGATATGAA
>NZ_CAMQRY010000029.1 GCF_947036855.1 uncultured Clostridium sp. | reverse complement strand
AAGTGAGGCATTAGAACTTGTTGAGATATGTGCAATAGCTACTGTTTGTGATGTTGTTGATTTGAAAAGTGAAAATAGAATAATTGTAAAAGCAGGTTTAGAAAAACTAAATAATAGCAAGAATAAAGGTGTAATAGCTTTAAGAAAAGCTTGTGATTTAGAAGAGAAGGAACTTACAGCATATCATTTAGGTTTTGTTATAGGACCATGTATAAATGCAACTGGAAGACTTGAAGTTGCAGACATTGCAGTAGAACTTCTAACAACAGATGATGATATGGTAGCAGAGGAACTTGCAAATAAACTTGTTGATTTAAATGAGAGAAGAAAAGAGTTAACTGCTAAGAGTGTTGAAGAAGTAATGGAACAAATAGAGAAAGATAAGCTTTATAATGATAAAGTTATAATGGTTTATAATCCTAATATACATGAGAGTATTGCTGGAATTGTAGCAGGAAGAGTTAAGGAAACATATAATCTTCCAACTATAGTTATGACTAAGGGAAGTAAAATGCCAAAGGGTTCAGCAAGGTCAATAGAAGAATATAATATGTTTGAAGAACTTTCAAAATGTAAGAATTTAATGGATAAGTTTGGTGGTCATCCTATGGCAGCAGGACTTTCAGCGAAAGAAGAGAATCTTCCAAAAATAAAAGCATTTTTAAATGAGAATTGCCCATTATCTGATGAGGATGTAGTACCTAAAATAAAAATAGATACAGCGATATCAGTTGGAGATTTAAGCGAAGAAATTATTGAAACAATAACAAAGCTTGAACCATTTGGAAAAGGAAATGCTACGCCTGTAATTGCAGCTAAAGGGATTTATGTAAAGTCTATGAGAACTATGGGAGCAGACAAAAATCATTTAAGATTTGAATGTGTAGATAAAAATACAAGAAGAACAGTAAATGGAGTTATGTTTAGTGCAGTAGATAATTTTAGAGAGATATATGATGATAGATTTGGAGATGGTTCATTTGATAGAGATGCAAATGGAAGAGGAAGAGATTTTTGTATAGATGTAATATACAAACCTTCAATAAATGAATTTAGAGGAAGTAGAAATATTCAAATGATAATAAACAATATTAGAATATCTAAATAAATAAAAACAGGCTATATATAAATATAGCCTAGATATTTTATATCATATATTTATTTTTGTAAGTTTCTTTCATAATATTCAACCATTTTCTTTACCATTTCACCACCAACAGCACCACATTCACGAGCTGTTAGATGACCATTATAATCGGTAAAATGAATGCCGAGTTCCTTTGCAACTTCATTTTTGAATTTAGATAAAGCATCATTACAGTCAGGAACTAATTTTTTAGTCATTAAGAATCACTCCTTTAGGCTATATAATATTAATCATATTATTATATTAACCTTTTTCGACAAAAATATTATAAAAATTTAAGGTAGTGATAGGAATTAATAGAGATTTAAACTATAATATAGAAGTAAACTTAATAATATTAGAAAAAATATTTAGAGCATATAAAAATATGTAAATATCTCTTTTAAAGAGAAAAAAAGAATGGTACTTAAAAATTGATAGTTATTGAGAAATAGAATTTGATAACAATTTAAATAAGTGCTTTTAAGGAGTTGAAATTTTGAGTAAATACAAGATAATAATGACTGGTGGGGGATCAGCAGGGCATGTTACTCCTAATATAGCTTTGATGCCAAAGCTTAGGGAACTTGGATTTGAGATTAAATATATAGGAAGTAAAAATGGAATAGAAAATGAGATAATAGCAAAAGAAGGATTACCTTACTTCAAAATATCATCAGGAAAAGTAAGAAGATACTTTGATATTAAGAACTTTACAGATCCTCTTAAAGTAATAAAAGGTGTAGGAGATGCACTTAGAATACTTGGAAAAGAAAAGCCAGACGTTATTTTTTCAAAAGGTGGATTTGTAACAGTTCCAGTAATTATTGCAGCATCAATGAAAAAAATACCTGTAGTTTCACATGAATCAGATTTTACACCAGGTCTTGCAAATAAACTTGCAGCACCTTTTTGTACTAAACTTTGTGTTACATTCCCTGAAAGTTTAAAGCACGTTAAAGGGGATAATGGTATTTTAACAGGTACTCCAATAAGAGAAGAACTTTTAACTGGTAATGCAGAAAAGGGTGCAGCATTCTGTAAATTTGAAAAGAGGAAGCCTGTATTACTTGTAATTGGTGGTAGTCTTGGTTCAAAAGTTATTAATGATGCTATAAGAGAAAATTTAGAAAATTTATTAGTAGGGTTTAATATTATTCATCTTTGTGGGAAGAATAATTTAGATAAGAATTTAGAAAGAAAAGAAGGGTATTTACAATTTGAATATATATCAGATGAACTTCCAGATTTAATGGCTTATACAGATTTTGTAGTTTCAAGAGCTGGTGCAAATGCTATATTTGAACTTGTAGCACTTAAAAAGCCACATATTTTAATTCCGTTATCAGCAAAAGCTTCAAGAGGAGATCAGATTTTAAATGCAAATTCTTTTAAAAAATCAGGATATTCAATGGTTATTGAAGAAGAAGAGCTTACAAAGGATTTATTAGAATCAAAACTTAAGGAATTATACAGAAATAAAAATCTATACATAGATAATATGGCTAAAAGTGGTCAGGGTAATGGTATAGATAATATTATTAAAGTTATACTAGATTCAGTAAAATAATAAAATAAAAGAGGTTTATTATTTAAGTAAGTCTGTAAATTGATGGAAAAATACATGTTTTATTACTAATTAATAATAATTATCTTTTAAAAACTAATATTTGTTGATAAGTAGAGAAAATAGAAATAAAAAAGAGTAAATTATAGTATATGAGAGATAATTTGCTATTTTAGAGGTTGATAAAACTAGATGAAAAGATATATATTTAACTTATAGTAAAAATATAAGTGATTTACTTATATGGACTTCAATTTGTTTTAGATTATAAGTATGTATACCTATACAAATATTATGGGTAGTATTAAAAGTAGTGTTTTAACTTATAGTTTATAAAATTAAAGATTAGTTATTTTAAATGTTTAAGAAAGAGGTGTAATTATAATGGTAAAAAGAAAAATGAAAACCATGGATGGAAACACAGCAGCAGCTCATATAGCATATGCGTTTACTGATGTTGCAGCAATATTCCCAATAACTCCTTCATCACCAATGGCAGAGCACGTTGATGAGTGGAGTGCAAAGGGTCAAAAAAATATATTTGGTCAAACTGTTAAGGTTGTAGAAATGCAATCAGAAGGTGGAGCAGCTGGAGCAGTTCACGGTTCACTTCAAGCAGGAGCTTTAACAACTACATTTACAGCATCTCAAGGATTACTTCTTATGGTGCCAAATATGTATAAAATAGCAGGAGAATTACTTCCTTGCGTATTCCATGTATCAGCAAGAGCTTTAGCAGCTTCTTCATTAAGTATATTTGGAGATCACCAAGATGTAATGGCAGCAAGACAAACTGGTTTTGCTATGCTTGCAGAAGGTTCAGTACAAGAAGTTATGGACTTATCACCAGTTGCACATTTAGCAACTCTTAAGACAAGAATTCCATTTATGAACTTCTTTGATGGATTTAGAACTTCACATGAAGTACAAAAAGTTGAAGTTTTAAATTATGAAGAACTTAAAGGTATGTTAGATATAAGTTTAGTTGATAACTTCAGAGCTAGAGCATTAAACCCTAATAACCCAGTTACTAGAGGAACAGCTCAAAACCCTGATATCTACTTCCAGGGAAGAGAAGCAGCTAATAAATTTTACAATGAAGTTCCAGATGTAGTTGAAGGATATATGAAAGAAATCACTAAACTTACTGGAAGAGAATATAATTTATTTGATTACTATGGAGCACCTGATGCTGACAGAGTAATAGTTGGAATGGGTTCAGTTACAGAGTTAATTGAAGAAACAGTAGATTACTTAAATGCTAACGGACAAAAAGTTGGTTTAATAAAAGTAAGATTATTCAGACCATTCTCAGTAGAAAGATTAAGAGAAGCAATCCCAGCTACAGTTACAAAGATTGCAGTTTTAGATAGAACAAAAGAGCCAGGTAGTGCAGCAGAGCCTCTATTATTAGATGTTAGAAATGCTTACTATGGTAAGGAAAATGCACCTCTTATAATAGGTGGAAGATTCGGACTAGGTTCAAAAGATACATTACCAAAAGATATCATAGCAGTTTATGAGAATCTTAATAATGAACAAAAAGATGGATTTACATTATCAATCAATGATGACGTAACTAATACATCATTAGAAATTCCAGAGTATGCAAAACATGTTAGTACAATTCCAGAAGGAATTAAATCATGTAAGTTCTGGGGACTTGGATCAGATGGTACAGTTGGAGCAAATAAAAGTGCGATTAAGATTATAGGTGATCACACAGATATGTACGCTCAAGGTTACTTTGCTTATGATTCAAAGAAATCAGGTGGAATAACAATTTCTCACTTAAGATTTGGAGATAAAAAAATAAAATCACCATACCTAATAAACCATGCTGATTTTATTGCTTGTCATAACCAATCATACGTTAAGAAATATGATGTTATAGAAGGAATTAAAGAGAATGGTACATTCTTATTAAATACAATTTGGACACCAGAGCAAGTAGAAGCTAAGTTACCAGCTGCATACAAAAGAAAGATGGCTGAGAAAAACATTAAATTCTACACTTTAAATGCTGTTAAGATAGCACAAGAAGTTGGACTTGGTGGAAGAATAAACATGATAATGCAATCAGCTTTCTTTAAGCTTGCAGATATCATTCCAGTTGATGAAGCAGTTAAATTCTTAAAAGAAGCTGTTGTTACATCATACGGTAAAAAAGGTGAAAAAGTTGTAAATATGAACTTTGCTGCTATTGATAAAGGAATTGATTCAATTATTGAAATAGAAGTTAAAGATTCATGGAAAAATGCAGAAGATAAAAAAGTTCTTACTTTAGAATCTAAAGTAAAACCAGCATTTATCACTGATATAGTTGAACCAATAAATAATCTACAAGGTGATACTTTACCAGTTTCAGCATTCAATGGATATGAAGATGGTACATTTGAAGCTGGAACAGCTCATTACGAAAAAAGAGGTATTGGTATAAACATACCTGAGTGGATAGAAGATAAGTGTATTCAATGTAATCAATGTGCTTATGTTTGTCCTCATGCTACTATAAGACCAGTTCTTATGAGTGATGAAGAAGTTAAAAATGCACCAGAAGGAACTAAGTCATTAGTTGCTAAAGGTATTAAATCAGAAAGTCCAATGAACTTCTCAATCACTATCAGTCCACTTGACTGTACAGGTTGTGGAAACTGTGCACAGGTTTGTCCAGCACCAGGTAAAGCTTTAGTTATGAAGCCTCAAGCTTCACAAATAGAGCAAGCGCCAGTTTGGGATTACTGTGTAGATGAAGTTTCAGTTAAACCAAATCCAATGAAGAAAACAACTGTTAAAGGAAGTCAATTTGAAGTTCCATTATTTGAGTTCTCAGGAGCTTGTGCAGGTTGTGGAGAAACTCCATATGCTAAGCTTATAACTCAATTATATGGTGATAGAATGATGATTGCTAACGCAACAGGATGTTCATCAATATGGGGTGGATCAGCACCTGCTACACCTTATACTAAAAATAAAAAAGGTCAAGGACCAGCTTGGGCTAACTCATTATTTGAGGATAATGCTGAGTTTGGATTCGGAATGTTCGTAGCTACTGAAGCTATAAGAGCAGGTCTTAAAACTAAGGTTGAAGCACTTATAGAAACAGTATCAGGTCAAGATAAAGAAATACTTGTTGACTGGGTTGAAAATATAGATAACGGTGATGCGACTAGAGATAGAGCAGAAAATGTTATAGCTGTATTAGAAGCTAATAATAGTGAACTTGCTAAAGAAATATTAACTAACCAAGATTATCTTATTAAGAGATCACAATGGATCTTTGGTGGAGATGGTTGGGCATATGATATCGGATACGGTGGAGTTGACCATGTTCTAGCTTCAGGAGAAGATGTTAATATATTTGTCTTTGATACAGAAATATACTCAAATACTGGTGGTCAAAGTTCTAAGTCAACACCAACAGCTGCTATAGCTAAATTTGCAGCAGCAGGTAAGAAGACTAAGAAAAAAGATCTTGGTATGATGGCTATGTCTTATGGATATGTTTATGTAGCTCAAATTTCTATGGGTGCTGATAAGAACCAAGTTCTTAAAGCAATCGCAGAAGCAGAAGCTTATAAAGGACCATCACTAATAATTGCTTATTCACCTTGTATAAGTCATGGAATTAAAAAAGGAATGGGTAATGTATTTGTTGAAATGAAAGATGCTGTTGATTGTGGATATTGGTCATTATATAGATATAATCCAATGTTAAAAGAAGCTGGTAAGAATCCATTTAGCTTAGATTCAAAAGAGCCAAAAGCTAACTTTAGAGATTTCTTACTTGGAGAAGTTAGATATGCTTCACTTCTTAAAGCTTTCCCAGATCATGCAGAAGAATTATTTGAGAAAACAGAGAAAGATGCTCTTGATAGATATGCAGGATATAAAAGACTTGCAGAGCAACAATATTAAAATATAAATTTAAAAGGGCTATATGAAAATATAGCCCTTTTTTATAATTGTTGTATAAAAATAACAACAATTGGATAATATTATAAAAGAATTTGATAAATTTGTATTAAAAGGAATATATAGTTTGTGAAACTAAATTTAATTAATAAATTTTACTAAAACACTTTTAATATATATCAAATAAGGTTAAAATAAGAATAGAATAGGCCCTATAAGGAGGAAATTAATTATGTCAGATAAAGAAAAGAACTGTTGTGGTGGACACGGAGCTGATCATTCATGTGGAGATGATTGTGGATGTGGACATGAGCACTTAGAAACTTTAGTAGTTGATTTAGAGAGAGAAGATGGAACAATAGTTAGTTGTGAAATCATAGATACTTTTGAGTTTAATGAAGTAGGATATGCTTTAGTATATAATGAAGAAGAAGAAGGCGTTTACTTATTTAAAGAAGTAGGCGAAGAAGGCGAAATAATCGCAGTTGAAGATGAAGCTGAATTTAATGCAGCATCAAAATTCTACGAAGAAAATGTAGCTGAATAATATTTAGACCAAGGATGTTAAATCCTTGGTCTTTTTTTATATATTTATATAAGTAAGGATATATCATATTAATATATATTTAATACGATTTTTAACTGAAATAAAGAAATTAATCAGTAAATATATATATTTTGAAAATTTAAATGGAAAAAATATTAATTAATTCCATAAAATGTAGAAGGGGGTGTTTAAATTTGGTATTATTTAATTAAGAGAGTAGTAGGGGGCGATATAGTGAGTTCGACAACAGGATTTAGAATAGTTGAAGTTTTAGAGAGTGATAAGAATTTTAATTATTTAAAGGATTATGTGATATATATAAAATCAGGCGTTGACAGTATAAATATCAAAGTTAGTACAGGGATATTAATGAAAGTGAATGGGGTTTTTAAAAGAGAGGCTACTATAGGGTTATCAGATTTAATAGAAGTTGCAATTAAAAGTATAGATAGTTTTAGAAAAATAAATTTAAATGTAAGCAAAGACTTAATGAGTGCATCTATTTTATGTGAATATATAGAGGGCGAAAAATATGGATTGAAAGAATATAGCTTTGATAAAGAGCTTGTAATAGATAAAGTTGAAGATAATAGTGCAAATTGTGATAAATATTCTTTAGGTGAAATTATAGAGTTTTTAAAAACAAATAGTGTTATATCAGGAATACAATATAAAAATATTGAAAGTGCAATAAATGGTGAAAAGATAGAAATAGCAGCAGGTATAGAAGTTACAGAAACTATTGATGATAAAATAGAACTTAATTTTAATAAAGTTAAAAGTAATACTGATGATATTAAAAAGGTAAATTATTTTGATAGTAATAATCTTCAAAGTGTTAAAAAGGGAGATATTTTAGCTAGAGTTAAAAGAGGGATAAAAGGAAAAGATGGAAAAACAATTAAAGGAACTGTTATCTCAGCTAAAGATATAAAGAAAATAAAAGTTCATGCAGGTGAGGGGATTAGAGTAATAGGTGATACTGTTATAGCTATAAATGAAGGAAGACCCATTTTTGTTGAAAAATTATATAAATTTTATATTGAAAAAAAATATGATGTACCTTTAGATGTAGATTCTAAAACAGGTAATATTAAATTTAATGGACAAGTCTTAGTTCGAGGTAGTGTAAAAGAACATTTCTTAGTATATGGTTCGGCTGGAGTGGAAATTTTAGGTGATGTGACAGGGGGAAATGTAAATTCTTTATCAGATATTAAGATTAATGGAAAAGTTTTAAATAGCAAGATAGAAAGTGGGATTTCTAAAGTACAGTTTGAAGCAAAATTAAATGTGTTGAATAAGATACAAAGAAGCTTTAATAATCTTAAACAAGACCTTGATGTTATTGTTAGCAATGATTTATTGCGTGGTAAAAAGGTGGGAAGTATTATTAAGGCACTTTTAGAGAGTAAATATAAAGAGATTGAAACTTCATATGATTTTATAAAAAGTGATATAGAAACACTTTTTGGGAATATTACAAGTCTATCGGATATTTATGAAAAGAAGATTCTAAGACTTGAAGCATTAAATATTAAGTCTTTAGATGAAATAGACGATATTTTAAGTATTATAGAGAAATATATTGATGAAATTAAAGAAATATTCAATTTTAGTACAAGTATTAGGCTTTCATATGTTCAAGGAAGTAATGTAAGTAGTAAAGGGAATATTTATATAGTTTCAGATGGGGTTTATGCAAGTAGGATGATATCTGATGATAGTATTTTTTTTGAGGATGAAAATACTATTTTAAGAGGTGGGTACTTAAATGCAAAAAATCTTATAAAAGCAGGGATTATTGGGACAAAATCTGGAGTTTTGACAGAAGTTGAAGTTGATAAGAATGGAAGGATTGAGTGCAATAGAGCCTATTATAATACAATTTTTAAATTGGGGAATATAAAAGTTGTATTAGAGGATAATTATAAAAATTTAAAAGTTTATGTAGAAGATGGACAGATTATACTTGATGGGGTGAAGTTTTAAGGAGTTTATTAAAATGAGTTATAGAAAAATTTTGATATTTAATGTGCAAGGTAAGGAGTATGGAGTTGAGATAAGTTCTGTTGAAAGAATTATAGGGGCAGAAGCTATTTCAAAAATTCCGGATACAGAAATCTTTATTGAGGGTGTTGTTGACTATCGAGATAGTGTATTAACTGTTGTTAGTTTATCAAAACTATTTAATGAATATGATAAAGATGATTTAGAGGATTATAAAATTATTGTTATCTTTGGTGGTGAAGATAAAATAGGATTAAAAGTAGATTCTGTAGACATAGTCAAATCTATTGATGAAAGTAATATTAATAGTATTCCTAAAATAGCTATTGATAATAACAATAAAAAGTTTAAGGGTGTTATAAAAGAAGATGGTATTATAAAAATTCTTATAGATGGGGTTGAATTTTTAAATTACAAATAATGGTAGAGTGGTGATTGGATGGAGAGAGAGGTAATTGTGGGAATTGCAGAATATAAAATAGTTAATGCACCTACAAAAATACTGACAATTGGCTTGGGTTCATGTGTGGGAATATCTTTATATGATAGAAGAAAGAAGATGGTTGCCTTAATACACATAATGTTACCAAATAGTAATAGTATTTCAAATAAATCTAATCTTTTTAAATTTGCAGATACAGCAATTCCACTTGCACTTGAAAGAATGGTTAAGATGGGTGCAAATAAATCTAATATAACAGCTAAAATAGCTGGTGGAGCACAGATGTTTAAGAACTTAGATAGTAAAATATGTTCTAATATTGGTGGTAGAAATGTCAAAGCCGTTGAAGAAGCATTAAAAAAAGAAGGTATATTTTTAGTTGGAAAAGAAGTTGGAGGAAATAGAGGAAGAACTATGATTGTTAACTCAAATAATGGAATGATTACAATAAAGGCACTTAATAAAAATGTTTTAGAATTTTAGGGGGAGATAGTTTTGAGTCTTGAAAGTTATAATAAAGTTTTGGATAAGACATTGAGAGATATTCAAAAAAGAAAAATTGATATAGTTGTTATAGGTGCTTCTCTTGGAGGTACTATTGCAATAGAAAATCTTATTAAAGCTATTTCAACTAAAATTAATGTTCCGATAATCATTGTTCAGCATATGTGCAAAGATATGACAATAAAGTTTGCTAATAGATTAGACTCTATAAATGAGTTAAATATAGTTGAAGTTAGTGATAATGAAAGGCTAGTAAAGGGGAAAGTTTATATTGCAAAGGCTGATTATCACTTAGTAATATCTAAAAAAGGTATCGCTAGTTTAAATTCAGAGGTGGTTGTTAATGGAGTTAGACCAGCAGTAGATAATCTTTTTACAAGTGTTGCTAAAACTTATAAAGAAAAAGTTTTAGCTATAGTTCTTACAGGAATGGGCAGAGATGGTGCAAAAGGTATTATAGACATTAGTGAAGCTGGTGGCTATTGCATAACACAGGCAGAAGAGAGTTGTTTTATATATGGGATGCCAAAGGCTTGTGTAGAAACAGGAGTGGTGAATGCTGTTTTACCACTTGAATATATAGCAAGTATTATAAATTTACTTGTTTAGGAGTTGGTGAAAATTATGACTTATGATAAATTTTATGCGTGGGTATTAGCTGAAATAGGATTAGACCTTACAGCTTACAAGCAAAGTCAATTAATCAGAAGAATTGAAAGTCTTGTTACTAGGGCTAAGAAGAAATCGATTTATGAATATCAAAAATTACTAGAAGAAAATATTGTTGAAAGAAATAAGTTTATAGATTTTATAACTATAAATGTTACTGAATTTTTTAGAAATGCAGAATTATTTGCAGAACTTGAAAATTTACTCAAAACAGAATATTTTTCAAAAAAGAAAAATATAAAAGTTTGGAGTGCAGCTTGTTCATTAGGTTGTGAGCCATATTCAATAGCTATGATGTTTAAAGAAAATGGTTTTGAAAATTATACGATATATGCAACAGATGTAGATTCAACAATTCTTAGTAAAGCTAAAGAAGGAATATATACAGAAACAGAAATAAAAAATATGCCTATAAAATATTTAAAGTATTTTAAAAAAATAAAAAATAAATATATTTTATCAGATGAGATAAAAGCTATGGTTAAATTTAAAAAGTCAGATTTGATTTTAGATAGATACGAAAGAGGATTTGATTTAATACTATGTAGAAATGTAGTAATTTATTTTAATGTTGATATAAAAGAAAAAATATACAAAAAGTTTAGTCTTTCTTTAAATAATAATGGTATTTTATTTGTAGGGGCAACTGAAAGTATATACAATTCTGAATTATATGGTTTTAAAAAAAGTTCTACATTTATATATAGAAAATTATAAGGAGGGATAATTTTGGATACAAGTCAGTATTTATCTATGTTTCTTGAAGAATCAAGAGAGAATCTTAGAGTTTTAAATGATACACTCTTAGATTTAGAACAAGAACCAAATGATTTAGATAAAATAGCTCAGATTTTTAGAGTTGCTCATACAATTAAGGGAATGGCTGCAACTATGGGATTTGCTACTATTGCAGAACTTACACATAAAATGGAAGATGTTTTGTCTAAGTTTAGAGATGGGCAGCTTAAAATAACAGCAGATGTAGTTACAGTTTTGTTTAAGTGTTTAGATATGTTAGAAAGAATGGTTGATAAAGTAGAAGATGGTGATGATGAAGTTTTTGACATAACAGAAATGATAAAGCTATTAGAAAAATCGTCGATAATATCTGATAAGGAAGAAGTAAATAAAGATACTAATGAGAAAGAATTTTCAGAAGAAAACATGGAATTAAATGAATATGATGTAAATATAATTAAACAAGCACAAGAGTGTGGTTTTAATTCATTTAAGATAGATATAACTCTTAGCGAAACTACTTTATTAAAATCAGCAAGAGTATTTCTTATGTTTCAGGATTTAGAAGAAGTTGGAGAAGTTATAAAATCAGCACCTAGTACGCAGGATATTGAAGATGAAAACTTCGAATTTAGCGTTAAGGCTATTCTTATAACACAAATAACTAAAAGTGAACTTGAAAAAATTATAGTAAGATTTTCAGAGATGAGTAGTTATAATGTCGAAAATATTGATCTTGAAGAAATAAAAAAAAGAAAAGAAGTAGATAAAGCAAGTAAAGAAGTAATAGAGAGTATAGAAGTTAAAGATGTTGATACTAAAATTAAAGTTGATAAAGTGGAGTCTAAAGATAATAAAGTAACTACTAAAAAGGTGCATAAACCAACACATCAATCAGTAAGAGTTGAGCTTGATAAACTTGATAAGCTTATAAATATGGTTTCTGAGCTTGTTATAAATAGGACAAGACTTGAACAAATTGCAGCAGACCAAAAATGTTTAGAACTTAATGAAACTTTAGAGCAAGTAGCAAGAACAACTTCAGATCTTCAAGACCTTGTTATGAAAATAAGAATGTTACCGCTTGATGTTGTATTTAATAGATTCCCAAGAATGATAAGAGATGTTTCAGTTGACCTAGGTAAGGAAGTTAATTTTGTTATTGAAGGAAAAGAAACAGAACTTGATAGAACTGTTATTGATGAAATTGGTGAACCACTCATTCATCTTCTACGGAATGCTATTGACCATGGTGTTGAGAGTAAAGAAGAAAGAGTTAAAGCAGGTAAAAAAGGTATTGGGACTATAAGCCTTATAGCATATCAAGAGGGAACTAAGGCGGTTATTAAGGTTCAGGATGATGGAGCTGGTATAAATATTGAAAGAGTTAAAGCTAAGGCTAAGAAGGTAGGTATTGAAACAGATGGGCTTAGTGATGATGAAGTTAAGAACTTAATTTTTTCAAGTGGCTTTAGTACAAATGAGAAAGTTACAGATATATCAGGGCGTGGAGTTGGTATGGATGTTGTAAAAACTAAAATTGGAGCACTTGGAGGAACTGTAGATGTTATAAGTGAAGAAGGTGTAGGTTCTACTTTTATCATAAAACTTCCATTAACACTTCAGATAATTCAAGCACTTCTTGTTAAAGTAGGAGAAGAAAATTTTGCTATATCACTTGGATTTATTGATAGAGTTATTGATTTTAGTTCAATAGATATTAAAAAAAGCAATAATAAAGAAGTGATAATTTATAGGGATAGAGTAATTCCACTTCTACGACTTGATGAGTATTTTAGCATAGATATAGATGAGAATAATAAAGAAAGATTTATAGTAGTGGTTAAAGTTGGGGATAAGGAAATTGGACTTTTAGTTGATAGCTTACTTGGACAACAAGAAGTTGTTATAAAACTACTTGGTAATAGTTTATCTAATATTAAAGAATATATAGGGGCTACTATTTTGGGTAATGGATTGGTTACTCTTATATTAGATGTTGCAGCCTTTGTGTAAAGGTGGTGTGTGGTATGAATTTTTTTGATTTAACAGAATTACAACTTGATGCACTTAAAGAAATTTCTAATATTGGTGCTGGAAATGCAGCAACAGCTTTATCGAGCCTTTTAAATAAGAGTATAGATATGGAAGTGCCTTTAGTTAGGATATTAGATATAGAAGAAGTTTATAAAAATTTAAATCTTGAAGAAATTGTAATAGCGGCTCTTATAGAGTCTAAGGGAGAAATACAGGGGCAAATTTTATTTTTATTTAAAGAAGATACAGCCCTTGATATTATAAAGCAACTTACAGGGATTGAATCACGAGATATTGATGAAATGGGTGAGTCAGTAATATGTGAAATTGGAAATATAATTTCTGGGACATATATGAATGCTATATCAAGTTTTACAGGACTTAAAATGATAACTGGAGTACCTGCTATTTCATATGATATAGCAGGGGCTGTTATTCCTTCAATGTTTTTAGAGGTTTTAGAGGATGCAGATAAAATTTTAGAAATAAAAGCAATTTTAAAAAGCAATAAAGAAAAGAATTTAGCGGCAGATTTTTATTACCTGCCAAGTGAAGAGTCATTAGAAAAAATATTTAAATCAATAGGACTTATATAGGAGGAATTTATTATGGCAAAAGTATTAATCGTTGATGATGCAGCATTTATGAGAATGATGGTTAAGGATATATTAACAAAGAATGGGTTTGAGGTTATTGGTGAGGCTAGTAATGGACTTAAGGCAATAGAAATGTATAAGCAAGAAAGACCAGATGTGGTAACTATGGATATTACAATGCCAGAGATGGATGGAATAGAAGCAGTTAAGGCAATAAAAGCATATGACCCAACAGCTAAAATAATTATGTGTAGTGCTATGGGACAACAGAGTATGGTTATGGATGCAATAAAAGCAGGAGCTAGAGATTTTATTGTTAAACCATTCCAAGCAGATAGAGTTTTAGAAGCTATAAATAAGGTACTAGGTTAATTTTAAAATAAAGGAGCTTAATTTATGCAGATAGTAGTATTTAAATTAGGTAGTGAAGAGTTTGCAGTTGAAACTCTTAAAGTACAAAATATAAGCAATAGAATGAAAGTTACAAAAGTTCCCAAAGCAGATGTTCATATAAAAGGACTTATTAATTTAAGAGGAACTATTATTTCACTAATTGACATAAATATGCTACTTAATATGGATAGTGAAGTTAATGAAAAAGGGAATATAATTATTATAGATATTGATAATGAAGAAATTGCAATATTAGTTGATAAGGTTAAAGAAGTTTTAGATATTGATGAAAAAGAAATACAAAAATTAGAGTCTGAAGATATGAAAAGTCATATCAAAGGAATGATAAATTTAGATGGTAATATTATAACCCTTATAGATTTAAATAAATTATTAGGGGATTAATTTAGAAGAGAGGTAGATTACATGGCAGATGTATTATCTCAGAGTGAAATAGATAGCTTACTTTCTGCCTTATCTTCAGGTGAAATTGAAGCTGAGGATATAAAAAAGGAAGAAGAAATTCAGAAAGTAAAGGTTTATGATTTTAGAAGACCACAAAAGTTTTCAAAAGAACATATTAGAACCTTAGAGCTAGTGCATAATGATTTTTCAAGATTATGTTCTAATTATTTAACAGGTAAAACTAGAAAAAATACTAAAGTTCAGCTTGTTTCAGTAGAACAAATTACATATGAAGAATTTATTCACTCTGTATCAAACCCAACAGTTCTTGTTAACTTTAAATTTGAACCATTAAATGGTATGTTAACATTTGAATTTAATCCAGATTTTGCATTCCAAATGATCGATATATTATTTGGAGGTAGTGGAGAGAAGAGGTATGTGGCAAAGGAATTTACAGAAATCAATAAAGGTGTTATGAAAACTTTGTCTAAAGAAATAATAGAAAATCTTAAGGGTGCATGGGAAGATATTTTAGAGGTTCATCCTGAGTATGAGAGTATGGAAAATAATCCAGCACTTAATCAAACTTTAGCACCTACAGAACCAATAGCTTTACTAACTTTTTCAATAGAACTTGGAAGAAATACAAGTATACTCAATCTTTGTATACCGTATATAAGCATTGAGCCTTTTATGGATAGACTTGTTGTGGAGTATTGGTTTGAAAATGAAAAGAAAGAAAATAAGAAAGAATATAGAGAGCATATACAATCAAAAATTAATCTTGCAGATATTGATATAAGTGTTGAACTTGGTAGAAGCAACATAATGATTAATGATTTTTTAAAGCTTAATATTGGTGATGTTATAAGACTTGATAATCTAACAACTGATCCTGTTAAAATAAAAATCGGAGATAAAGAGTGTTATTATGCAAAGCCGGGGCTTGTAGGTAGTAATATCGGAGTAGAAGTATTAGATGTGATTAAAGAGGAGGACAAAGATAATGGCTGATGGATTTTTATCACAGGAAGAAATTGACGCACTATTAAATGGCGACAATGGAAATGATAATTCAAGTAATAATTCAAATAGTGTAAGTATTGAATTTACAGATCAAGATAATGATTTGCTTGGAGAAATAGGAAATATTTCAATGGGATCTGCATCAACAGCACTTTCTCAAGTTATAAACCAAAGTGTTAACATAACTACTCCAGTTGTTGAAGTTACAACTATTGGAGAATTAAAAGATAGATTTGAAGTTCCAAATATACTTTTAGAAGTTGAATATACAAGTGGAATAGTTGGGAAAAATATATTAATAATGAAAATTACTGATGCTGCTGTTATAGCTAATCTTATGATGGGTGGAGATGGAAGTATTGAACCTAATGTACGTCTTAGTGAAATAGAAGTTAGTGCAGTTCAAGAAGCTATGAACCAAATGATTGGTTCAGCTGCAACATCAATGGCTACAATGTTTTCAAGAGAAGTTAATATTTCACCACCAAATTCTAAAATTTGGGAGAATACAAATGAAAAAATATCAGATTCTTTAGATGATACAGAAAAAATAATAAATATAGAGTTTCACTTAAAAATAGGAGAACTTGTTGATAGTACAATAATGCAAGTGTTACCTGTTAACACTGCTAGGAAAATTATAGGTATTATGATGGGTGAAGAAGAAGAAAGTGAAGAAGTGGAAGAAGATAAATCTTCAGATGATTTTAACTTAGACCTTGGACAAACACAGGAACAAGAATATGCAAAAGCAGTTTTAGAAAAAGAAATTGTAAAAGAAGAAGCATATTCAGAACCAGTATCAGTAAATAGAGCTAGTTTTGAAAATTTAGATACAACAAAAAATACGCATTCTTATAATAATATAGATTTAATTATGGATGTTCCTCTTGATATATCAGTAGTTCTTGGAAGAACAAAGAAGAGTATAAAAGATGTTTTAAATCTTGGAGTTGGTTCTGTTATAGAACTTAATAAACTGGCAGATGAACCGCTTGAAATACTTGTTAATGGAAAGAAAATTGCTGATGGTGAAGTTGTTGTAATAGATGAAAATTTTGGAATTAGAATTACGAATATTGCAACAAGTGCTGAGAGAATTAATAGCTTGAAATAATTATAAAAAGTTTAAATGTAGACAAGTCTAGACAATAGTTTAGGCTTGTTTTTTTATAGATTTAAATAAATAAATTTTCTATTTATTTAAGTATTACTCAAAATAAATAGAAAATACTATAAATCTATTTTTAAGATTTACGATAATAAGTATAGAAGCAAAGCTTAGGAGGTTATTGAATGCGAATTAATGGGATTAATTCATCAGAGAGAATGCATAAGATTTATAAAAAAAATAAAACAGATAAGTCAGTAAGTGATAAAGACACTTTAAATATAGGTGATAAAATTGAAATTTCAGATATTGCAAGAGGCATATCGGTAATTGATGACCCTATTATAGATGAAAGTAAAAAGATTGAGAGAATAACAAATCTTATAAAAGATGAAAATTATGATGTAGACAGTAAAAAACTTGCAATGGCAATGTTAAAGGGCATTAGAAAGTGGGAGGATTAAATATGTTAGCAAAGCTTAAAATAGTGATAAGAAAAGAAATGGGAGCGGTAGAGAAACAATTAGAACTTTTAGATAAGCAAAATAGTTTGATTATGAAAAATGATGCAATTAAACTTGAAATGGTTGTAGAAGAAATAAAAGTAGCTAATAGAGATATAGCAGAATTTGAAGTTGAGAAAAGAAAGCTTTTAAATGGGCAGAATTTCAAAGAAGTTATTTTTCAAAGTGGAGATGCAGAACTTGAAAATTTATTTAGAGAAATGAGAAAAAAAGTAGACCTTCTAAGACTTCAAAATGAAACAAATAGTATGCTTATAAAACAGCAGTTATCATATACAAATAGAATGCTTATGATTTTAAATCCAAATAGAGAAGCTAAAATTTATAATTCATATGGAAATATGAAAAGGTAATTACAAAGGAGGGAGAATAATGAGTTTATTTTCAGTTTTAAATGTTAGTAAAAGTGGTATGTTTGCAGCACAGCAAAGTCTTAATACAACATCACACAATATGTCAAATGTTAATACAGTTGGTTATACAAAGCAAAGAGCTAAGATTGCTACAACAAGACCTCAAAGTGTTGCAGGAGAAGCAGGACAGATTGGTACAGGAGCACAGGTTGAAGCTATTGAAAGAGTTAGAAATAACTTTCTTGATTATCAAGTTAGAAATGAAAGTTCTGTATTTGGAACTTATGATATGAGAAGTTCATATCTACTACAAATGGAAGGTGTGTTTAATGAACCTTCTGATACGGGGATTGCAAGTCTTATGAGTAAGTTTTTTGATTCATGGCAGGAACTTTCAAAACAGCCACAAAGCTCAAATAATAGAACTGTTGTTGCACAGCAAACTTTAGCACTTTCAGATTCTTTAAATCATACAGCTAAAAGACTTCAAGACTTATCAAATAATGCAAAGGGTGAGATTAAAAATTCAGTTAATGATATAAATTCACTTTTAAATCAACTTGATAGTTTAAACAAAGAAATTACAACAGTTACTGTGGCAGGAAATGCACCTAATGATTTGATGGATAGAAGAGATTTATTATTAGATGAGGTTAGTAGAAAATTTGGAATAAGCACAGAAAATTCAGAGCTTAATGGAATGGATATTAGTAGTAGTGATAACCTTGGAAAGTTACCACCTTTTGTTAACTCAGATCCACATGGTGAAAATACTAGATTATCTTATGTAAGTGAAATAGAAAAAGATATGACAGACCCATCTGGTGGAACTTATAAACTTTCATATTATCAGCTTGGAAATACAGATAGTGAAAGTAGTATGAAAACTCTTACTTTAAGAGATGTAAGTCCAGCACAACTTGAGAAAATACAAAATTCAAGAGTAATTTTATCTGACTCTACAGGGACTGCTGTTAAAGGTGATGGAGCTGCACTTAGAGATGGTGAAACAGCAAGTGCTAGTGAGATAAGAATTTTTACTCCAAGCAATGGAGAACTTGCAGGAGCAATTTCAATTCAGGAAGATATTAATTATTATACAGACCAGCTTAATAAGATGGCTAAGGGACTTGCTTTTTCTGTAAATGCAGTTCATTCAGGGATGGAGTCAGTAACACAAGAAAATAGAGAGCCAGCAAAAGATTTTATGCCGTTATTTGTTAACAGTGATGTAGCAGAGTATTCATCAAATGGTGAGATAATTAATATTGATAATATATTAGAGTCAGAACAAGAAATAACAGCTTTAAATATTACCATAAATCAATCTATTTTAGATGATCCTATGAAAATTAAGACAAGAACTAATGATTGTGATTTTGCTTATGCAGCAGATAATAATATTAATGGTGAAACTGATGGAGAAAGAGCACTTGCTATTGCAAGACTTAGAGATTCTATGATTAAGTTTCAAGACATTGGAGTTTCAATTAATACAAGAGGTGATATGTTTAATTTAAGTAAGGGTGGAAATAGACTTACAAATCAAGGGATGAAGATTGAAAATAATACTGGAGGAATGAGTATTGATGGATACTATAAAGATAGTATTGATAGACTAGGGGTTCAAAGTCAGGAAGCACAAAGAATGGTAGAAAATCAAAGTAGCTTACTTTTTGATATTTCTATGCAAAGAGAAAGTGTATCAGGAGTTTCTCTTGATGAAGAAGCTGTAAATCTTGTTCAGTTCCAACATGCTTACAATGCTAATGCAAAAGTTATAGCTACAGTAAATGAACTTTTAGATGTAGTTGTTAATGGTCTTATATAGATAAAAAATAATAATTAAACATTAGATAATAGGAGGAAATTAAAATGAGAGTTACAAATAGAATGATGACTTCAAGTTTTTTAAATGATATGAATAGAAATTTATCACATATGCAGAAAGTACAAAATCAGCTTACAACTGGAAAAGAAGTTAATAGACCTTCTGATAATCCATTTGTAGTAGCTAGAAGTATGCAACTTTATGAAGATATATCAGCAAATGAGCAATATAATACAAATATAAAAGATACAACAAATTGGCTTGATGCAACAGATACAGCTATGGGACAACTTACTGATACTCTTCAAAGAGTTAGAGAACTTATGGTTTCAGCTGGAAATGCTGCATATGGAGAAGATGAAAAAGGTGCTATAAAAGATGAGATAAATCAAAGAATTGAAGAAGTTGGGACAATCCTTAATACAAGCTTTGATGGTAAATATATTTTTGGTGGTACAAGAGGGACATTTAAACCAGTTGAAACAGGGAAAAATGATGCTGGAGATACAACATTAAATTATGCAGGAAAAGATGGTGGAATAATAGAAGTTGGAAGTCAGGAAGAGCAAGATAAGAATGAGCTTAATATGATTTCAGAAAGTTTAACAGTTGAAATTTCACAAGGTGTTACCATTGACTATAATGTTAATGCAAATCAAATTTTAGAATTTAAAGACCCAAAAGGAAATGATAGAAATGTTATGGATTTATTAAATCAGATAACACACAATATAACTTCTGAGGATGTAGAAGATAATTTACAAGTTACAAATGAAAATCTAGAATCTATGACAAGTGTTATAGATAATATGCTAACACTTAGGTCAGAAGTTGGGGCAAAGCAAAATAGAATGGAATCAGCTGAGGAAAAAAATTTAGATGAGAATTTTAACCTTACAGAGGTTTTATCTTTAAATGAAGATATAAACTTTACAGAAAAAAGAATGGAGTCAGCAACAATGCAGACTGTATATATGGCATCACTTCAGACAGCATCAAAAGTTATACAACAGTCATTATTAGATTATTTAAGATAAGGTGGGGTAAATATGAAGCTTGATAAAACAGTAACTTTAAAAAATGAATTGGTATTAAAGAGTTCACATTATGGTGATATTGCATATGATAAAAATGAAGTGCTTTTTTTTGAAAAAGGAATGCTTGGGTTTGAAAATCTTAATGGATTTATACTAAGAACAATTGAAGAAAATAAAGATTTTAGAATTTTACATTCTTTAGATGATGGAGATATTGCATTTGTGGTTTTAAACCCATTTGATTTTGTATCAGACTATGAGATTGATTTAGATGAAGAAGTTATTTTAAAGCTTGAAATAGAAAAAGAAAATGATGTTATGATTTTAAATACAGTTACTCTTAGTAATGAAATAAGTAAAATAACAACAAATCTTAGAGCACCTATAATTATAAATGTAAAAAATAACAAAGCAGAACAATTTATTTTAAAGACAGAAAAATATAAAATAAAACATGGACTTGTGGAGGAAAAATAAATGTTAGTTTTAACAAGAAAACTAAATGAAGGAATTGTTATTGGTGATGATATAGAAATAATGGTGGTAAAGCTAGAAGATGGAAGTGTAAAACTTGCTATAAAAGCACCAAAGCATATTTCTATTCTTAGAAAAGAACTTATAGAAGAAGTTAAAAATGAAAATAAAAATGCTATAAGTTTAAATTTAGATGTACTAAAAAATTTAAAATAGATATTTGTA
>NZ_CAMQRY010000028.1 GCF_947036855.1 uncultured Clostridium sp. | reverse complement strand
AGTTTTTAAAACAAATAACGCAAATAAAACTTGTAACACTAACCCTGTAGCAACTAAACGCCAATTAATTTTTTTCTTATTTTCTGAAAAAATGTATGCAACACCTAAAATAGCTATAATCCCTAAAACCCCTGTAAATCTATCCATTATTTATCCCCTTTGTCTTAAGTTTTTATTTATTGAATAAAAAAATAGAACTATCCTCATAATTGAGGATAGTTCTATTAACTAAAACATTCTAATCTTAAAGATTTTTGATTATATTTTGCATTAATTTGATAAAGTTAGCTCTAACTTTTTCAGAAGTTTCCATAACCTCTTCATGGTTTAAAGGTTGGTCAAGGATACCAGCAGCCATATTAGTCATGCATGATATACCGACAACTTGAAGTCCACTATGCTTAGCTATTATAACTTCAGGAACTGTTGACATCCCAACAGCATCAGCACCGAAAGTTCTAGCCATTCTGATTTCAGCAGGTGTTTCATAAGTTGGCCCACTGAACATAGCGTATACTCCTTCTCTAAGTTCCATTCCAAGATCACTAGCTATCTTTTTCACTTTACTTCTTAATGCTTTATCATAAGCATCTGACATATCAGGGAATCTTGTTCCGAATTCATTTAAGTTTCTTCCAATAAGTGGGTTAGCACCTGCGAAGTTAATGTGGTCTGTTATAATCATTAAATCTCCAGGAGTGTAATTTGCATTAACTGCTCCAGCAGCATTTGTTACTATAAGTTTTTCACATCCGATAAGTTTCATAACCCTAACTGGGAATGTAACTTCCTGCATGTTGTATCCTTCATAGTAATGGAATCTTCCTTGCATTGCTACAACAACTTTTCCTTCTAATTTACCTATAACAAGTCTACCAGCATGACCTTCAACTGTTGAAACTGGGAATCCAGGTATTTCTGAATAGTTATAATATTCAGCATCCTCAATAGTGTCAGCTATTGCTCCAAGTCCTGATCCAAGTATTAACGCTAGTTCAGGCTTGTAATTTGATTTTTCTAAAATATAATCTGCAGCTACTTTAATTTTTGTTGATAAATCCATATCTAATCACCTCTAAATTTATTATATAAACTTTAGTTAATTTTATAAAAACTAACTAATAAAAGAATATCAGTTTAATTAGATTACCTTTAAATTTATTCAACAATAATTACTAAATTTAATTTTACTTAATTAATAAAATAAAATTTGAGCAAAAATCTAGACAAAATGTCAAAATTCCTCAATAAATAATTAAGTTAATTATAATTATGAAAGGAAAAAAATACAATGTAAATATTGTCATTTTTTCGTAATATAAAGTAATTATTGGTTTTTAAAAATAATCATGAATGTATTATAGTCAGGCTGTTAAACGCTTACACGAAATACAGCACTAGAAATATAAATTTATTGTTAATTTAATCATATCATTATAATTTTTTATATGCAAACGTATGTATTCATTAAAAAGTGTATAAAAAGACAAAAAAACAATAAGTGTATTAATAAAATTAGCTATATGTTAATAATTTATCAAATCTAAAAAAGGATGTATATTTAATTATTTAATTTTTTGTGAAATTTTAATAAAATAAAAAAAACTAGCATTTGCTAGTTTTTTTATGATTATTAATCTTCTAGGAACATTTCTCCTACCTTAACTACATCTCCAGCTCCGATAGTCATAAGTAAATCACCAGAAGTAAGAATTGATTCAACATATTTTAAAGCTTCTTCATGAGAATGAACATTTATACATTTAACACCAGTTTCTCTTATAGCATCACCAAGTTCTACTGAATTTACAAGACCAGTATCTTTTTCTCTTGCAGCATAGATATCCATAAGAACAAGTTCATCAGACTCACCAAAACAAGTAGCAAAATCATCAAATAATGTTTTTGTTCTTGTATATGTGTGTGGTTGGAATATAGCTATTGTTCTATTCACATCCATTTTTCTTGCAGTTTCTAAAGTTGCTTTAATTTCAACAGGATGGTGAGCATAGTCATCAACTACTGTTATATCATTTTTAACACCTTTATATTCAAATCTTTTGTGAGCTCCACCAAAAGATTCTATTCCTTTAACTATTAAATCATGATTTATATCAAATCTTAAACCAACAGCGATAGCAGCAAGTGAATTTGATACATTGTGCATACCAGGAACATTTAATGAAACAGAGAAAAGTTTTTCATTATTGAATTCAATATCAAAACTTCCACAGCCTCTTTTATCAAAAGTAATGTTCTTAGCTCTTAGATTTCCATTTTCTACACCATAAGCGATAGTTTTACATTTACATTGTGAAAGGATATTTCTAACTCTAGCATCATCAGCATTACCAATTAACTGACCATCTTCTGGAATAAGCTGTGCAAATTCTAGGAAAGTATCTTCAATTTCATTTATATCTTTATAAAAATCTAGGTGATCAGCATCAATATTTAATATAATACCTATAAATGGATGGAATCTTAAGAAGCTTTTTTTATATTCACAAGCTTCAGTTATAAAGTGGTCACTACTACCAACTCTAAAATTACCATTTATAATATCTAAATCTCCACCAACTAAAATTGTTGGGTCAAGTTCTCCTGTAAGAGTTACATGAGCAATCATAGAAGTTGTTGTTGTTTTTCCATGAGTACCAGATACAGCTACATTTAATTTATGTGATTTTAATAAATATCCTAAAAATTCTGCTCTATCCATAAGAATAGCACCAATTTCTTTTGCTTTAACAATTTCAGGATTATCATTTGGAATTGCTGCTGTGTACACTACTAGGTCAATATTTTTAATGTTATCTGCATTATGTCCTATGTAGATTTCTGCACCGTTATTTTTAAGTCTATCTGTTAGTTCAGATTCTTTTGAATCAGAACCAGAAACTTTATATCCAGCATTTAATAGTATAGCGGCAAGACCACTCATACTAACACCACCGATTCCTATAAGGTGGATTTTTTTATTGATATCTTTTTTTAAGTCAAAAGACAAAGTAATCATCTCCTTTTTTGTATATACTTAATTATATACAGAATTATCTAATTTCACACATTAATTAAAAAAAAAAAGAAAAAAATAGTTAAATTTTTGAATAAACATTGATATTAGTTGGAATATTGAATAGAATATGAATAATGAACGAATTATTATTAATATAATTCGTATATATTATTCGTATAAAATATAAATGAAAGTTTAAAATGAAGGTGATTGTAAATGGAAAAGTTAAGTAGAAATAGTAGAGTGTCGATTATAACAAAAGTACTTATGGAGAATCCAAATAAAATAATAGGTTTAAATAGATTTTCAGAACTTTTAAATGCAGCTAAATCAACTATAAGTGAAGATATCTTTATAATTAGAGAGAGTTTAGAAAAAAAAGATATGGGAACTATTGAAACGATAGCTGGTGCAGCAGGTGGAATTAAGTTTGTACCTAATATGGGAATTGTAGAAAGAAATCAATTTATAGATGAATTATGTGATGTAATGAGTGCTACTAATAGACTTGTAGCAAGTCAATTTATATATGTTACAGATTTAATGTTTGATCCAGATATAATTGTAAAAGCGGGAGTTATACTTGCATCATTTTATAAAAAGACATTAGTTGATTACATAGTTACAGTTGAAACAAAAGGAATCCCATTAGCTTATGAGGTAGCTAAAAATCTAGGGGTTAAAATGGTTGTAGCAAGACGAGATAGTAAAGTTACGGAAGGTTCAACTTTATCTATAAATTATGTTTCAGGAACTTCAGGAAGAATTCAACAAATGTGTTTATCTAAAAAAGCGCTTAGAAATGGAAGCAAATGTATATTTATTGACGATTTTATGAGAGGTGGCGGAACTGCTAAAGGAATAATTGACCTATTAAAGGAATTTGATTCAGAACTTGTTGGAATAGGAGTTCTTGTTGATAATAAAATAGCAGCTAATAAACTTGCAAAAGATTATATTTCTTTAGTTGATGTTGTTCAATTAGAAGAAGGGGGAATAAAAATTATCCCTTCAAAGAATTTAACAGAGGATATTATTTAGTTTTAAGATATTGATTAACTGCATATGTTGTTTACAAAGAATGAATTTTTTTAATAAACTTTAAATTCTTTTAGAAAAAAAAGGAATTAGAGAGAAAAAATAGAATTTATTAATTAACATAACAACTGGAGGTGTGGTCAATGCAAATTACTGATGTAAGAATTAGAAAGATAGCTTCAGAAGGTAAAATGAAAGCTATTGTATCTGTAACATTTAATGAGCAATTCGTGGTTCATGATATTAAGGTTATAGAGGGACAAAGTGGGTTATTTATAGCTATGCCAAGTAGAAAGACACCAGATGGTGAATTCAAGGATATAGCTCACCCAATTAACACAGAGACAAGAGAACAAATCCAAAGTGCAATTCTTGGAAAATATGAAGAAGTTATAAAAGCTGAAGAAGTTACAAAAACTGAAGAAGTATTATAAGGTAAAAAGGTGAAAGGGAGCGATGCTTCTTTTCATCTTTTATTTTTTGTTCGGATTTTTACTGTGAAAATATAAGTAGCATCTTGAAATACGGGGTACTTTAAAATATAATTAGTATAGAAATACGAATGAAATTAAGTCGTAGATAAATATAATTAGTATAGACTATTTTAATAATTATACTTTAAAGAGGTGAAACAATGAATAAATGTGCTATAATATTAGCAGCAGGACAAGGAACTAGAATAAAATCTAAACTTCCTAAAGTTTTACACAAGGCTTGTGGTAAAGAGATGGTTAACCATGTCATTGATACTATGAGAGCTGCAGAATTAGAGGAAGTAAATGTAATAATAGGGAAGGGTGCTGAGCTTGTAAAAGAGCGAACATCATCAAGAAAAGTCTCTTATTCATTACAGGAAGAACAGTTAGGTACTGGTCATGCAGTAATTTGCACAAAGGATTTTCTAAAAGGAAAATCAGGTGTTGTTGCTATATTTACAGGAGATGCTCCTTTAATAAAAGAAGATACTGTTAGGAATTTAATAAATATGCATATTAATGAAAAGAATTATGCAACTTTATTAACTTCAGTAATTGATAATCCTACAGGATATGGAAGGATTATAAGGGGAAATGAATCAGTTGATAGAATTGTTGAGCATAAAGATTGTTCAGAGAATGAGTTAAAGGTTTCAGAAATTAATGCAGGTATGTATTGTTTTGATATTGAAAGTCTTTTAGAATCTTTAGATAAATTGTCGAATGATAATGTTCAAGGTGAATACTATTTAACTGATGTTATCGGTATTTTAAAGTCAGAAGGTAAGAAAATTGGAGCTATGATAACTAATTTTGAAGAAACAATAGGTGTTAATTCAAGAGCAGAATTATCAATAGTTGAAAATATTTTAAGAAAAAGAATCAATAGAAAACATCTTGATAATGGTGTTACATTAATTGATGAAAATTCAACTTATATAGGTCTTGATGTTGAAATTGGTCAAGATACTATAATATATCCAAATGTAATTTTAGAGGGTAATACTAAAATTGGAGAGGATTGTATTTTATATCAAAACTCAAGAATTAACAATTCTGTTATAGGTGATAGAACTACTATTGAGAGTTCTGTTATAACACAAAGTACTGTTGGAGATGATACAGCAGTTGGTCCTTTTGCTTATATTAGACCTGATTCTAACATTGGAAACCATGTTAAAATTGGAGATTTTGTTGAAATTAAGAAATCTAGCATAGGGAATAACACAAAAGTATCTCATTTAACTTATATTGGAGATGCACAGGTTGGAGAATCTTGTAATTTCGGTTGTGGTACAGTAGTTGTTAACTATGATGGAGTAAATAAAAATAAAACTATAGTTGGAGATAATGCATTTATAGGATGCAATAGTAATTTAGTATCACCAGTTGAAGTTGCAGATAATAGTTATATTGCTGCAGGATCAACTATTACTAAGAAAGTTTCTGAAGGTTCACTTGCGATTGCAAGAGCTAGACAAACTAATATTGAAGGTTGGGTTGATAGAAAAAGAAAGTAAAATTTCTTTTATATATATATACAAATGTAAAATGGGATTATTTTAAGGAGGTCTTCACGACATATGGAAAATCAGTTAAAAAATATCAAGATTTTTACTGGTAACTCACATCCTGAGTTAGCACAAAGAATTGCAGATACTATAGGTTTACCTTTAGGTAAATCAACAGTAGGTACTTTTAGTGATGGAGAAATATCAGTAGATATTAATGAAACTGTAAGAGGTTGCGATGTATTTATCGTTCAATCAACATGTAGTCCAGTTAATAATAACCTTATGGAGTTATTAATCATGATAGATGCATTTAAAAGAGCATCTGCAGGAAGAATAACAGCAGTTATACCATATTATGGATACGCAAGACAAGATAGAAAAGTAAAATCAAGAGATCCAATAACAGCTAAATTAGTTGCTGATTTATTAACAGCAGCTGGTGCAGATAGAGTTCTTACAATGGACTTACATGCAGCTCAAATTCAAGGATACTTTGATATACCAGTTGATCATATGCTAGGTTCACCAATACTTGCTAATTATTTTGTAAATGAAATGAAACTTGCAGATAGAGATGATGTTGTTGTTGTTTCACCAGATTTAGGTTCTGTTACAAGAGCTAGAAAATTTGCTGATAAATTACATGCACCAATAGCTATTATAGATAAGAGAAGACCTAAGGCAAATGTTTCAGAAATAATGAATATCATAGGTGATATAAGAGGAAAAGTTTGTATATTAATAGATGATATGATTGATACAGCAGGAACTATAACTAATGCAGCTAATGCATTAAAAGATTTAGGGGCGACTCATATTTACGCTTGTTGTACTCATGGTGTCCTTTCAGGACCAGCTATTGATAGAATTAACAGTTCAGCAATAGAACAATTAGTTATGCTTAATACTGTGAAATTACCAGAAAGAGATGATTTAGAGAAGTTTAAGTCATTATCAGTAGCACCACTTCTTGCTAATGCAATTGAGAGAATATACGATGATGAACCATTGAGTAAATTATTTGAAGAGTTCTGTTAATCAGTATATTTTAAAAGAAAAAATAAGTAATTATTAATTAGATTTATATAATTTAAATTTAATTAAATAAAAATTAGTTAAATTTTGAAACATCTAATCTTATTTAAGAGTTTAGGTGTTTTTTTTTATAACAAATTTGGTGAAATTTGTGGTATAATTAGAAAAAATGATAAATTGTTAAAATAGTATACAGAATAGTTACAAATATGAACAGTATAGATTGTTTAAAATTAGATTAGGAGTGTGTAAAAATGGATAGTTTAATAGGGAAAATATTAGTAGTAGATGATGATGAAAATATATGCCAAGTACTTAAGATGTACTTAGAAAGTGCAAATTACGATGTAAAGGTTGTTAACGATGGTAAGTCGGCAGAAGAAGTATTTTCAACTTACAAGCCTAATTTAGTTTTACTTGACGTTATGTTACCAGGTATTGACGGGGTAGAGGTACTTAAGTGGATAAGAAGAGAGGGAAATACACCAGTAGTTATGCTTACAGCTAAGGGAGAAGTTTTTGATAAAGTGTTAGCATTAGAAATAGGGGCTGATGACTATATTGTAAAACCATTTGAACCAAAAGAAGTTATGGCTAGAGTAAAGGCAGTAATGAGAAGATATTCAGTAGATAAAACTGATGAGGATGTTTTAACATTCCCAGGTCTTATTGTAGATACAAACTCATATAAAGTTACTTATAGAGATGAAGAAGTTAAAATGCCACCTAAAGAGTTTGAATTATTATATTACTTAGCTAATAATAAAAACAAGGTATTTACTAGAGAGCAATTACTTTGTGAAGTTTGGGGATATGATTACCCAGGTGATTCAAGAACTGTAGATGTTCATATAAAAAGATTAAGAGAAAAGTTAACTAAAGGCGAAAATTGGCAATTAGAAACAGTTTGGGGTGTAGGATACAAGTTTGAAATTAAATAAGAAGGTTAGGACTCATAGTTTAGTTCCAAAACTTCTTTTAAGCGTTATGGCAATTATAGGAGTTATTTTTGCCATAATCGCTTTTATTTTATCTGCAACTGTTAAGGATTACTATTGTAGTAGTAGGGTTGAAAAAATCAATGAGGTTTCGAGCCTTGTTAATCAGTCTATGACTTCATATAGAGATGCTAAGGGTACTAATTTACATGAGCTTAATGCTGTGTTACAGTTTAGCCAAGAATTTTTAAATGCAGATGTAATTTTAACTGACACTAAGGGTGTTGTATTTGCCGTATCTAATAAGAATAATAATAGTTATAAGCTACAAAAAATAGTAGATTTAGATGGTAAAAGTATATTGAGTAATGATACTTTAGATTATAATACTGGGGATTATAATGTTTATAGTAAAAAACTTATTTATAAGAATAAGTTTGAAGGGGTTATGATTGTTAAGACTCCACTTGATCAGATGAAACTTGCTTTAAAGCAGATATATTCTATCATATGGTTCTTTGTAATTTTAACACTCATAATTTTAAGTATCGTTATTTATGCAGTTTCTGATAAGTTTATAATTAATCCTATTGAAGAGGTTAATAAGGTTTCAAGAAAAATTGCAAATGGTGAAGTTGCGAATCGAGTTGACATAAAGTCAGATGATGAACTTGGTGAACTTGCAAGGAACTTTAACTATATGGCAGAATCTATTGAAAAAACTGAGATGAACAGAAGAGAGTTTATTTCTAATGTATCTCATGAGCTTAGATCACCTATGACTTCAATAAAAGGATTTATTGCGGGTATTTTAGATGGAATTATACCACCTGATAAGGAACATTTCTATTTAGGAAAGGTATCTGATGAGATTGAAAGACTTACAAGACTTATTAGTGATTTACTTGATATATCAGCTATGCAAGCTGGTAAATTAACTTTTAATTTTACTAAAGTAGAAATGAATGAAGTTATGAGGACTGCTATTATTAATCTAGAGCCAAAAGTAACTGATAAAAAGTTATCTGTTGATATAGATTTAGCTTCTGAAGATTTGTTAGCTGTTGCTGATAAGGATAAACTTATGCAAGTAGCGACTAATTTAACAGATAATGCTATTAAATATTGTATTGAAGGCGGAAAGATTAAAATCTCAACAAAAGCTAAAGATGATAAGATTATAGTTTCGATTTATAATGATAGTCATCAATTAACTGAAGACCAGTTAAGACAGGTCTGGGAGAGATTCTATAAAGCCGATAAATCAAGAACTAATAAATATAGCACTGGTCTTGGGCTTTCAATAGTTATGAATATTATAACTAATCATAAGCAAGAAGTTTGGTGTAAAAACTCGGATGATGGAAATGGTGTTGTTTTTGAATTTACACTTGATAAGTGGGATGATAAAAAATATCTTAAGATAGAGAAAATTTAATAAAGGAATAACTTGCTAGTTCTAGCAGGTTATTTTTTTATATATTATACATAATTAATTATTATTGGTATAATTTATTTGTATTTTTTATAATATGGAGGATGAAGGATGTTTTTAATAGTAGGACTAGGTAACACTGGTAAACAATATGATAGAACAAGACATAATATAGGGTTTGATATGGTTGACTATATTTCTAAGGAGTATAGCATTGATATAAATAGGACAAAATTTAAAGGACTTTATGGAGAAGGAAATATAAAAGGTGAGAAGGTTATTTTATTAAAACCTCAAACTTTTATGAATCTTAGTGGTGATAGTATAATTCAATTCATGAAGTTTTATAAATTAACAGTTGATGATATGGTTGTTATTTATGATGATATAAGTATGGATATTGGTAGACTTAGAATTAGAGAAAAAGGTAGTGCTGGTGGACATAATGGTATAAAGAGTATTATTCAAAATTTTGGTTCAGATGTTTTTCCAAGAGTTAAAGTTGGTGTTGGAGCACCAGAGCATGATTTAGTTTCACATGTTTTAGGAAAATTCCCAAAAGATGATTATGCACATATATCAGGTGTTATGCCTGTTGTTGTAAGTGCAATAGAGGAAATGATTAAGACGGATGTAAAAAGTTCTATGAATAAATTTAATGGTACATGTATTGATAAGTAAGGTTTTATTTTATAAGTGGGGTGTTGATTAATGAGACTAAAAGGACTTATGGATCCTTTGATAGAAAACAATAGTTTTAAAGAGTTATCAAATTATCTTGAGGATAGAAAATTTCCATTTGAAGTGAATGGACTTAGTGATTCAGGAAGAGCATTTATGATAAATTCTATTTTCTTAAAAGAAGATAGATCTATGGTTATAGTTACGGGAAGTGATATGGAGGCTAAAGATTTATATGAAGATTTAAGTCTTTATACTTTAGATGTTCATTATTTTCCAGCTAAGGAGATAGTTTTCTATAATATAGATGCTATTTCAGGAGATTTAAGGTGGGCTAGACTTAAGGTTATAAAAGAAATTTTGGAAAATAAGGATAGAAAGAAGATTATAGTTACATCTATTGAATCTTTTGTTGCTTTTTATACTCCATTAGATTTATATAAGCAGTATAGTTTTAGTATTTTTGAGGAACAAGAAATTAATATAAATGAAATAGTTCAAAAACTTGTTGAATCAGGTTATGAAAGAGTTCAAGTTGTAGAGGGTAAAGGTGAATTTGCAGTAAGAGGTGGAATACTTGATTTATATCCACCATGCAGTAGCCTTCCTTTTAGAATTGAGCTTTTTGGTGATGAAGTTGATTCTATTAGAACTTTTAACATTGATTCACAAAGAAGTATAGAAAGACGGGATAAAGCAGATATATTTCCAGCTAAAGAAATTGTTTTAAGTAAAGAGATTTTAGATAAAGCAGTTAATTCAATTGAGAATGAACTTAAAGAGTTTATAGATAAAAATTCTGAAAAAAGTGAATTAGTTGAAAAGCTTAATAAGACAGTGAAAAAAAATATAGAGAATTTAAAAGAAACTTGGAGTTTTGAAACAATAGAAAGTTATATACCTTTCTTATTTGATAAACCATCAAGTTTATTTGACTATCTTGAAGATTATCTTTTTGTTATTGATGAATCAGAGAGAGCGAGTGGGAAAATTGATAGTGTTTTATATGAGTTTTCAGAGAATTATAAAGCATTTTTAGAAAGAGGAGATATACTTCCAAGTCAAAGTAGACTTATGATTAGCAAGGAAACTTTAGAAAATGAGTTTATAGCTAATGATTGTATACTTTTAAATTCACTTGAGAAAAATTTAAAGTTTTTAAAAGCTAGAGAGAATTTTACTTTTAAACAATTAACGTTACCTAGATATCAAGGTAATTTTGATTTGCTTGTTGAAGAAATTATAGATAAAAAGAAGAATGGCTATAAAACAGTTATTTTATCAGGAACTAGAACTAGAGGTGAAAGGCTTGTTGAGGCTTTAAAACTTAGAGATATTGAATGTTCTTATAAAGATTCTATTGATGAATTAAAGTCTTGTGAGGTAGTTGTTACTTTTGGAAATCAAATAAATGGATTTGATTTTAGTGAACTTAAGATTTGTATTATTTCTGATAAGGATGCATTTGGTGAGGGGAAAAGAAGTAAGAAGAAAAGTGTTAAGAAACAAAAAGGTATGGCAAAGATTAAAAGCTTTGGTGAGTTAAAACCAGGTGATTATGTTGTTCACGTTAATAGTGGAATTGGTGTTTATAAAGGGATAAAACAAATTGAGGTTGCTGGAAATAAAAGAGATTATTTAGATATTGAATATCAAAAAGGTGATAAGCTATATTTACCAGTTGAACAGCTTGATTTGGTTCAAAAATATGTTGGGTCTGAGGGTAAATTACCTAAGGTTAGTAAACTTGGTGGGGCAGAGTGGCAAAAAGCAAAAGCTAAGGCTAGAAAGTCTATTAATGATATTGCAGAGGAACTTGTTAAGCTTTATGCAGCAAGAGAATCTATTAAAGGATTTAAGTATTCAAAAGACACTACTTGGCAAAAGCAATTTGAAGATGAATTCCCATATAATGAAACTCCAGACCAGTTAACTTCTCTAGAAGAGATTAAAGAGGATATGGAGTCTGATAAACCAATGGATAGACTACTTTGTGGTGATGTTGGATATGGAAAGACAGAAGTAGCTGTAAGAGCAGCATTTAAAGCTGTTATGGATGGAAAACAAGTAGCATTTTTAGTTCCTACAACTATTTTAGCAGACCAACATTATAATACATTTAAAAAAAGGTTTGCTAGTTTCCCAGTAAAGATTGATGTAATAAGTAGATTTAAATCTAGAAAAGATCAAAATCAAACTTTAAAAACTTTAAAAGAGGGAAATGTAGATATACTAATAGGAACTCATAGACTTGTTTCTAAAGATATTGGATTTAAAGATTTAGGTCTTTTAGTTGTTGATGAGGAGCAGAGATTTGGAGTTACTCAAAAAGAGAAAATTAAAAATGTTAAGAAAAACATTGATGTTTTAACTCTTAGTGCAACACCTATTCCTAGAACGCTTCATATGTCGCTTACAGGAGTTAGGAGTATTTCAGTTATAGAAACTCCTCCTGAGGATAGATATCCTATTCAGACATATGTAGTTGAGCAAAATGACCAGCTTTTAAGAGATGCCATTCTTAGAGAAATAAATAGAGGCGGACAGGTATTCTTTGTTTATAACAGAGTAGAGAGCATTCAAGTTATGGCAGCTTATATCAAAGAACTTGTTCCAGAATGTATACCTAGAGTTATACATGGTCAAATGAATGAAAAAGAACTTGAAACAGAGCTTGTTGATTTTATGAATAAAGAAGCAAATGTTTTAGTTTGTACTTCTATTATTGAAACTGGTATTGATATGCCTAATGTTAATACACTTATAGTTCATGATGCTGATAAGATGGGACTTTCACAGTTATATCAGTTAAGAGGTAGAGTTGGTAGAAGTAATAGAGTTGCTTATGCCTATTTTGTTTATAGAAAAGATAAAGTTTTAACTGAAGTTGCAGAGAAAAGACTTAAAGCTTTAAAAGATTTTACAGAGCTTGGTTCAGGATTTAAGATAGCTATGAGGGACCTTGAGATAAGAGGGGCTGGTAGTATGATGGGAGCATCACAACATGGGCATATGGCTAGTGTTGGGTATGATTTATATTGTAGGATGCTTGAGGATACTATAAAACTTATTAAAGGTGAAATTGATAATGAACCTGTTGAAACAACAGTTGATATTAAAATTGATGCATATATTCCTTCAAATTATATTGAGGATGAAATTCAAAAAATTGAAGTGTATAAAAAGATTGCTGCAATTGAAAATGAAGATGATTATAATTATGTTAAAAGTGAGCTTAAGGATAGATACTCAAATATTCCAAAGCCAGTTGAAAATCTTATGGATATAGCATATATAAAAAGCAAGGCTAAAATTCTTGATATAGAAGAAGTTAAGGAAAGAAAAAATGAAATTATTTTTGAATTCCAAAGTAGAGAAAGAACTGATAAGAAAATTTTTGTGGATATAATTAAAAAATATAAGAAGCATATTTTATTTAATTTTGGTGATAAACCAAGTTTTTCTTATAGGATAACAGAAGAAAGAAAAGAGTTTATTATGCAGACTTTAAAAGAACTTTTAGATGATGTTGTTATTAAAAAATTAAAAGGTAAAAAGTAAATTGAAAAAGTATTGGAATATTGCTATACTTATGATTAACTATGTTAAGTAAAAAAAGAAGAGAGGTAAATTCATGAAAAATGTTAAGAGAATAGTAGGGGTTGCCATAGTTGTAGCTATAATAGCTGGAGCTGCAATTGGAAGTGGGATGATTCAAAAAACTCCAGAAGCAATTCAGAAGACTGTTATAGGTAAAGTGGGGGAAACTGATATTACAATAGCCCAAATACAACCACAGATGGAACAATTGTATGGTATGATATCAAGTCAGATTCAGGGGAATCCAATGGATAATCCAGATGTTAAAAAGACTATAATACAAGCAAGAGAAAAAGCAGTAAATACTTTAATTGAACAAGATATTATAAAGCAACAAGTTACAGCACAAAAGATAACAGTAACAGATGCTGAAATAAGTGCAGAAGTAGATAAAATGTATAATGGGCAAATAAATGAATTTATACAGAAAGCAGGAAATGATAAAGCAAAAGGAACAGCAGCATTTAATGAAGCTTTAAAATCAAGTCCATATAAAGATGAAGCTGGATTTAAAGCAGAGTTAAAGAAAGAAATAGAGAAAAATTATCCAGAGCAAAAAGTAATTAATACAGTAATAGATGCAGTGCCTAAGGTAACAGAGGCAGAAGCACAAAGTTATTACAATGAAAACAAAGCTCAGTTTACAAAAGAAGCAGGAGCAGATGTTTATCAAATTGTTACAGCTTCAAAAGAAAAAACAGAAGCTTTAAGAACAGAATATCTTGAAAAAACTAAAGGTATGACAGACGTTAAAGATAAATTGGCAGTATTTAGTAAATTAGCATCTGAAAATAATTCAGATAATACAAAGAATACAGGTGGAAGCTTAGGCTATGTTAAATATTCAGATACTCAGCTTGTTCCAGAATTTATGACTGCTGTTAAAGGATTAAAAGCAGCTGGAGATATTTCAGAAGTTGTTAATTCAAAAACAAGTACTTATAGTGCATATAACTTTATATTTGTATCACAAGTTAATAAAGATAATGTAGTAGAACCATTTGCTGATGTTAATAAAGGTGATGCTTTAGTTAATCAACTTTATGGTCAAAAGCAACAACAAGCATTTACAGTTAAGCTTGATGAGTGGAAAAAAGCTGCTGATGCAGAAGTTTTAACTAATAAATTAGGATATGCAGTACCTGTAGCTCCTAAAACAGAAGAACCAGCAACTAAGTAATTAATATTTAAATAAAAAGCTACTCGAAATAATTTTTCGAGTAGCTTTTTTGTATTTATGGCTAGTAAAGTTAGAGTTAAAGAGGGTTAAGGTAAAAAGATAAATATTTCAAATCTCTATATTTAAGAGGAATTAAAGATAAATATAACCAAAGTGTATAAAATTTTAAATATGAAAAATACTATAGATGTAAACCTAAACAAAAGATTAAGTTTGAGGAGGCAGATATATTATGAAGGCAACAGGAATTGTAAGACGTATAGATGATTTAGGAAGAGTTGTTATACCAAAGGAAATCAGAAGAACTCTTAGAATTAGAGAAGGGGACCCTTTAGAAATATTTACAGACAGAGAGGGTGGAGTAATTCTTAAAAAGTATTCACCTATTGGAGAACTTACAGATTTTTCAAAGGAATATGCAGAAGCTTTAAATCAAGCTACAGGGCATAATATTGTAATATCAGATAATGATATGTTTATATCAGTTGCTGGAGTGGCAAAAAAAGACTATGTTGATAAAAAGATAAGTGATGAACTTGAAAGAATTATGGATAACAGAAAAGTTGTTCTACTTGGAGAGGGAACTGCAAAAGTTGAACCTTTATTCCAAGATGATAGAACAGAAGGTAAGTATACTGCACAAGCTGTAGCACCAATCATATCAGAGGGTGATGCAATTGGAACTGTTATTATGTTTTCAAATGATATTAAATCTTTTGGAGAAGTTGAGAAAAAACTTGTTGAAACAGCAGCAGCCTTTTTAGGAAAACAAATGGAGCAATAATAATTAACTTTAAAATTATATGTAAAACCACAGGTATACATAAATTTTGTAATAATACCTCTTAATTTTAAATAGTAATAAGTATTAGTATTTAAAGTTTGGAGGTATTTTTATATGAAAAAGCAAACCTTTATACAAGGTGGCTTGATTTTAGCTGGAATGGGTATAGTAAGTAAGTTTTTAGGGCTATTCTTTAGGTGGCCACTTGTTATGATGATGGGTGATGAGGGAATGGGATACTACCAAATGGTTTTCCCTATATTTTCTGTTTTTATAGCAATAGCTGGAGGGATTCCAATAGCTTTATCAAAACTTATATCAGAAAATAATGATACAGGTAGAGAGTGTGATAATGTAAAGCTTGTTAAAATAAGTACAAGCCTTTTGATTATAATTGCTATTTTAGGTGGAGTAGCTATATTTATGTTTAAGGATATTATTATTAAGGGATTTGGTTGGGATAGTAAAGTTTTATATTCTCTTCTTGCAATAAGTATTGCACCTATTTTTGTAGCTATAGTAAACCCTATTAGGGGATATTTTCAAGGGTATAAGAATATGAATGAAACTGCAATATCACAATTTTTAGAGCAACTTGGTAGAGTTATTGTAGGAGTTGGACTTGCATATATGTTGATTCCAAAGGGTATTGAGTATGCAGCAGGTGGTGCAGTTCTAGGAGCTTCAGCAGGTGGAGCTGTTGCATCAATATACTTAATATATAAATTTTCAAAGCTTAAACCAAAGAAAAAGTTTAAGAGCAAAAGTTCAACAGTGAGCTTAACTAAAAAGATAATTTTAGCGACACTTCCAATTGCAATTGGTGCAGGAGTTATTAGTATTATGGGTGTTATAGATTCTGGAGTTGTACCTAAAAAACTACTTGAGGCTGGATTTTCTAGTCAGGAAGCAACAATATTATTTTCACAGTTAACAGGTAAAGCAACAGCATTAGTTCATATTCCTTTAACTCTAGCAGTTGCTATGGGAAGTGCTTTAGTACCAACAATAGCATCAAGTAATGCACTAAGAAATTTTAAAGAACTTAGCAATAATATTGGTATGTCCCTTAAGTTTTCATTTGTAGTAGCTTTTCCATGTGCTTTTGGGATGTTTTTTCTAGCAGAGCCTATAATGGCAACTATTTTTCCAGGGAATGATGGTGGGGCAGATATACTTAGATATTTATCTCTTAGTATTCCATTTTTAGTTTTAATTCAGATAACAACATCAATACTTCAGGGTATGGGAAAAATGAAAATACCTGTTATAAATATGATTATTGGGTCAATTTTAAAGCTTGTTTTAACAGTATTTTTAGTTCCAATTCCAAATATAAATATAGATGGAGCCGTTATTGCAAGTGTAATAGCCTTTGGAGTTATAACAGTTTTAAATATGTCATATCTTAAATATTATACGAAATATAAAGTGAAGTGGAATGATATATTATTTAAACCATTTTTAGCAGCTATTATCATGATTATAGTAGCGCTTGGAAGTTTTCTTTTACTTGTTGATATCATAGGTAGTGTTGCAATAGCTTGCCTTGTATCTATAAGTTTAGGTGGAATTGTATATATAGGACTTATTTTATTTTTAAAAGTTTTAGATTATGAAACACTCAAAAGTAAAATTTAATATTTCAAATTAGAAGAAAGATATTTTTATATGATTTTATAGAAATATCTTTTTTCTTTTAGTATATTTAGGTATAAGAAGTTTATTAGATAGGAGTTGTGTGCAAATGATAAAAATAGTAGGACTAGGTACTGGGAATATAGATTCATTAACAGTAAGAGCTTACAAAGAAATAAAATTTTTTGAGAGAGTTTATGTTAGGACAAAGGAATTTTATACAGTTAAAGAGCTAGAAAAAGAAGGCGTAAGCTTTATCTCTTATGATGAGGAGTATAATAGTTCAGATTTATTTAAGATATTATATGATTTTATAGCTGAGGATATAATAAATAAAAATAATGAGTTTGGTGATGTTTTATATGCAGTTCCAGGACATCCACTTGTTGCAGAAAAATCAGTAATAAATATTATTGAGTTATGCAAAGAAAAAGGAATAGATTATGAAATAATTTCATCAACTAGTTTTATTGATTTAGCTATTGAAAAGTTAGAGATAGACCCAAGTGATGGATTTAAAATTATTGATGCTTTTGATATAAAAGATAAAATTATAAGTAAGCGAGAAGATTTGTTTATAACACAGGTTTATAATTCACTTATAGCTTCAGAAGTTAAAATAAAGTTACTTGATAGCTTTGATGATGAAACAGGTATAGTTTGTATGAAAGTTAATCAAAACACAGGAGAACTCATTTTAAGGGATATAAAGCTCTATGAATTAGATTGGCAGGAAGATTTAGACCATACAACATATGTTTATGTGAAGAAAGATTTAAATGCTAAGTATGACTTTAAAGATTTATTGGATATTATAGATAAACTTAGAAGTAAGGAGGGGTGTCCATGGGACATGGTTCAAACTCATGATAGTATAAAGCGTGATTTACTTGAAGAAGCTTATGAAGTTATTGATGCTATTGAGAAAAAAGACTTATTTGGATTAGAAGAAGAACTTGGGGATATACTTTTACATGTAGTGTTCCATGCCTCAATAGGAAAAGAAGATGGAGAGTTTAATATAGATGATGTAATATCAGGGATTTGTAAGAAAATGATTTTTAGACATCCACATGTGTTTAAGGATATAAAATTAGATACAGCAAGTGAAGTTTTAGAAAACTGGGATGTTGTAAAAAAAGAAGAAAAAGGGTTTGAAACTTTAACAGATGAAATGAAAGCTGTAGCAAATGCATTACCAAGTTTAGTTAAAGCAAAAAAAATTCAAAAGAAAGCTGCGAGGGTTGGATTTGATTTTGAAAATGTAGGAGAAGCTATGAAAAAGGTAATTGAGGAATTAAATGAGATAAAAAATGTATATAACTCAGATAAACGGTCAAGAATAGAAGAGGAAGTAGGTGATTTAATTTTTTCAGCAGTAAATGTTGGAAGGTTATTATCAGTCGACTGTGAAGAAGCATTAGAGAAGACTATATTAAAATTTATTACAAGATTTTCTAAAATTGAAAACTTAGCAATTTCAAAAGGAAGAGATTTAGAACAGGTGAGTTTAGCAGAGATGGATGAAATTTGGGAAGAGTCTAAGAAATTTGAAAATTAGGTTGAAATTTGTAGGAAAACATTAACTTTACCTTAAATTGTAAAAAAAAACTATTTAAGAGTAAAAAAAGTTAACTAAATGGGATAAATAGTACGATAGGTACTATACAAAAGGGTAAATATATAATATTATAATATATATTGCAGTATAAAATTGCAGTGATATACTTAAGAGTAAATTACTCAATTCAAGGAGGATGTAAAAGTGAATAAAGCAGAATTAATCGCAAGCATGGCTGAAATAAGTAATTTAACAAAGAAAGATGCTGAATTAGCATTAAAATCTTTCATTGAGAGCGTTCAAACAGCTCTTGAAAATGGTGAAAAAGTTCAATTAGTTGGATTTGGAACATTTGAAACAAGAGAAAGAGCAGCTAGAGAAGGAAGAAACCCAAGAACTAAAGAAGTTATACAAATAGCAGCTTCTAAAGCTCCAGTTTTCAAAGCTGGAAAAGAGTTCAAGGAAAGAGTTAATAAATAATTTATTACTTGTCAGTAAAACCCGAGTTATCTCGGGTTTTTTTGAATACAAAAATATAAAATTATTATATTGAAGTTATATTTTTATATAAAGAAGTTTTATAGATGTTACAATAAAAAATGGATGTAAGGAGAAAATAATATGAATATGAGATTAGATAAATACTTAAAAGTTTCTAGAATAATAAAAAGAAGAACAGTAGCAAAAGAAGCGTGTGCTAGTGATAGAGTTAAGATTAATGATAAAGTAGCAAAGCCATCTACAAAAGTTACAGATGGAGATGTTATAGAAATATTATTTGGAAACAGAACTTTAAAAGCTAGAATAATAAATATTGCAGAGCATGTTAAAAAAGAAGATGCTCAGCATATGTATGAAATTCTTGAAGGTGAAGAAGATAAAGAGTAAAATCTTTTTAGTTTTCTAAAATTTGATAATTAGTATTAATAAAATGCTAAACATAAACCATACTTATAAAACATATAATCTAACAAGAATTATATATTGAATTAATTTTAATTTGATGAGTTTTTAAGTAGGGAGGAATTATGGATAGTAATAATAAAATAATTTTAGAAAATAAAAAAAGTAGCATTTCATTAGAAGATAGAAAAAAAATTATTTTAACTGGAGTGTTAGATGTAATAAGTTTTGATGAAGAACAAATTAGTTTAAATACCAAACTAGGAGGACTTAATATAACAGGAACTAGTTTGAAAGTTAATAAATTAGATGTTCAAAATGGTGATATAGTTATTTTAGGTATGATAAAGTCTATTGTTTATTCTAGCAAAAAGGCTAAAAGGAAATTAAATTTATTTAACCGCAAAGGTAGAGAAAAACTATGATTGCATCAATAGATATTCAACTGAGAATAGTTATATTTTCTATAGTTGCAGGGGTTTTAATAGGTTTTTTATTTGATTCATATAGGGTTGTTAGAGGTAGTGATTCGCATAAATTAATTACTATAATAGAAGATGTTTTGTTTTGGATATTATGTGGAATGACAATATTTTTATTCCTACTATATTTTAATAATGCATATTTAAATATGTATATTTATATGCTAATAGGAGTTGGGCTTACATTCTATTTACTGGTATTTTCTAGTAAGATTTTTAAGCTTGAAAATTTACTAGCTATTTTTGTTTATAGGATTATTAGGATTCTTAGCAAAAATTTAAGATATATATTTAAAAATATATTTACTAAATAAAATAAATCCCTTGAATTAGTGGCATATAGTGTTTAAAATATACATATAGTCATTATGACTAAGGGGTGAGTTTATGAAGATGAAGTTAAATGTAAAACGTATAGCTCTAGTCGGTGTTAGCATTTTATGTGCAGGGACTTTAATGAATCAAGAAATCACAAAACGAAGATTGAATGATGAAAAGAAGGAAATAGAAAGCAAGCTAGAGAATTTAACTCAAGAGAATAAAGACTTAACAAATGAATTTGATGATTCTAAGACTGATGAATATATCGAAAGATTAGCTCGAGAAAGACTTGGAATGATTAAAAAAGGTGAGACAGTAGTTGTTGATTAATAGATTAGCAGTTATCATATAAATATTATTTTTAAAATAATATATATAATTTATTTAATATTTAAGGAGGATTCTTTTAATATGGCCTTAGAAACAGGAAGCATTTTAGAAGGTAAAGTAGTAAACATAACAAACTTTGGAGCGTTTGTAGAGGTTGGAGGAGAAACTGGATTAGTTCACATTTCAGAAGTTGCGGCATCTTTTGTTAAAGATATCAGAGAGCATCTTAAAGAAAATGATGAAGTTAAGGTTAAAGTACTTGGTACTGATGATAAAGGAAAAATAAGTTTATCAATCAAACAAGCAATGCCACCAAGACCAAGATCTGCAAGACCTGCGGAAGTAGATTGGAGCAGAAAAGAAAATAACAATAATAATGGTTATGAAAGAAGTAATAACCAAGGCGGAAATGGTTTTAGAAATAGAGATAGAGATATGAGAAATAGTAGACCTAAGAAGGAAAACTTTGAAGATATCATGTCTAAGTTTATGAAAGACAGCGAAGAAAGAATGCAAGATGTCAAAAAGAACCAAGAGCCAAGAGCAAGAAAAAGAACATAATTTTATATGAAATTTTTATTAATCCAAGATTTTAAGTAATTCTTGGATTATTTTTTTATCTATAAAGCTAGTAATTTCAATAGATTATAGGGGAAATTAAAAAAAAGAAAAAAAGTTCCTCTAAAGTGTTGACATAGTTAGATATTTTAGATATAATAATCCTTGTCGTTAAGAACAAGACACATTGATGTGCCGAAGTGGCGGAACTGGCAGACGCACAGGACTTAAAATCCTGCGGTGGTTAT
>NZ_CAMQRY010000027.1 GCF_947036855.1 uncultured Clostridium sp. | reverse complement strand
ACTCTACTCCCTTCCACTTTTAAAGTGTGGTTTCGATAGTCTCTGCACTTTTCTTTCCTAAATATGTTGTTCTATATATTCTAGAAAAACTCTGTGTTTTAGTTTGTTTTCTATTTAAATAATATGAAATACTATTAACTTTAACATTATAATAATCTGCAGCTAAATTTGTATTATCAAAACATATAACTTCTTCTCCATTATAATAAACACTTATACTCGAATTGATATTTCTTTCAAATACTTGATAGCATCTTTTCATTTCTTTGTTTTTTATTTTTTTTATAAAACTCCATGATACTAACTTATTTAATTCAGCCCAATTTAAATATTGAATATCTCCATTTTTTAAATTTTCAACACTAAATAAATCTTCATCACCATGCACTATATTATTTATAATAAATCTATGAAAATTATTATGAGATGCTGTACACCATTCAAGATTCTCAATTCTATTATCAAATTTCAAACCATTTATATGATTTATATATGGAAGGTCATTATTATTCTCTAAAAATGTACTAGCCACTAACCTATGTACTCTACAAGTTTTTCTGTAGCTATCAATTATTAAAGTTACTTCTTTATAACCATCACCATCTGTTTTTAATTTCAATATTTTATCAGTATAAGTACTAAAAATCTTCCCATTTTTAGTTATATAATAATTTTGATTTTTCTTTATATTTATCAAATAAAACTCTTCATCATTAATTATTTTCTTCAAATTTAAACACACCTTTTACGAAAGACTTAGCACAGGATTAGCATATCTACCTTGCTAGATAGACTTAGCCTTCCCTGTTAGCATAGTTATTAAACATCATTTCCTATGTCTACTAAAATCCGTTAACTATACACCCTATTTTTATAGGTTAACAAGGTTCCTTCACTTACTCACATAAGTGTGTGGCCAATCAATAACCACCGAACATATCATTTTGTGTTGACTGTAATAAAATACAGCTAAGTTCTGCTGCTGTTTCAATTCTTCTTGGAGGGTTTATTGTTCCATAACCTGTATTAAAGCCACGCTCTAATATTTCTCCTGTTGGAATATGCAAACAATTAACTGTCAAATTATAGGAATCTAGATCATGAAGATAAATATCTCCATTTTCGTGACCTTTTGCCAGATTTTTAGGCATATTAGAAAGTTGTGCCCATTTATTACTCTCACTAGCTATTCTAAGTAGCTTTGATGAAAAGTTATTTCCAACATTAGCATTATCTCTATCTGTCTCAACACCTATTTTTGAAATTGCTTTCATTAGGTCTGATTTTATCTCTCTTACTTTTGTTCTTTCAGCTCTATAGCTTGAATAATTTGAAGCTATATGACCATATCCATTTTCTTTTAATCCTTTTACAACAAAGTTTTGGATTTCTTCTACTGTAATATTATTTTTAGCATCTTGCTCTATATATTGAACTACTGTTTGTGCAATTCCAAGAAGTGCACTTGTGCTAAGTTCCTCTCCCACATCTCTAGCAGATTTTTTTATCGCATCCAATATCTTCTGATTATTGAATTCAACATCTCTACCATCTCTTTTTATAACATTCGGCATATAATCCATCTCCCTCCTCATAGTTAAGCCCTTTATCTCTTAACTACATATAGTGATTCATAATAAAATCACCACAATATATTGTACTTATATAAGTATAAACTAGCAAAAATTTATTTACGAATTTCAAAATTTCTAAACTTCCTTTTTAACTCTACATAAGTCTTTTTTGCTTTATATATCTTCAAAATCATCTTTATTTCGAGAGTTGACTTTTTAAATTTGTTAGCAACTTTTTTCCAAATTTAGTAAGACAAGCTATTTATTTTTTTAGAATTCCCTCTTATTTATATCAAACTATATTTTTGATTTTATTTTTAATTTACCTATATAAATTCATCCAAAAAATATAAATTTTACTATTAATTATTACAAAAAAACTTTTGTTTGCAAATCATTTGCATTTTGTTAATAGTTTTGTTATTATTAGCCTAGAACAAATGAGAAACATTATTGAGAAACATATTGAGGAGATTATTTATGATTTATTTTTTTATTGCACTATCAGCAACTAGTGTTGGTAGTCTTGTAGGACTTGGTGGAGATATTCTTATCATCCCATTCTTACTATCACTTGGAGTTCCAAAAAATTTAATATCTGTTAATACAGATATTTCTATGTTTGCAATGAGTCTTGTTGCAACAATTATTTATGGTAAAAGAAGACAAGGAGATTTTAAAACTGCTGCATTATTTGCTGCTGGTATAATCCCCGGTGCTAGCATAGGAGTTATGATAAATAGTAAAATTACCATTCCAACTTTTAATGTTGTATTTATTAGTCTTGTAGGATTAATACTTATAACTATGTTTGTAAAGGACAAGCTTCCTAAAATGATACTTCCTAGTTACACAAAACCAATTGTTGGTATATGTATAGGAATGATTTCAGGATTATTTGGAATCGGTGGAGCTATACTTCTAGTACCAATATTAATGGTATTCTATGGTCTATGTTGCAAAAAAACTGCTGCAACAACTATGTATCTTGTTTTTATAAGTACAATTGTTACAGTTTCAAATTATATCTTTAGAGGATATACAGATTTTTCATACGCAGCATATATGATACCTGGTGCAATTCTTGGTTCTCTAATAGGAACTTATTTTAATAAAAAAGTAAGTCATAGATTTATCGGTATAGTATTTAAACTAATTTTAGTTTTTATAATCGGAAAGCAAATCTTTATGGTTTTCAAATAAAATAGCAAAAACACTTTCAAATGTAGAATTTGAAAGTGTTTTTTTATTTTCTATTATATTTTCTTCATTATATGACGATAATATAGTTATTTGAAAATTAGGAGGTATTATATGAAAAAGAAACATTTAATGATAACCCTATCAGTAGTGATAGGATTTACTGCTATTTTAGGTGGCTATTTTTTTGCAAAGCTAAAAAATCCAGAGGTTCCTGTAACTTCTGAAGTTCCAGATGAAGCATTAGAATTTACTAATACAGATGCTGATACTGATGAAAATAGTAGTATTAGTCCTTATACAGGTGAACTACTTAGCACAGAACAATTAACTAATGATACATTTATGTGCCTTATAGAGAACTCTAGACAAGCTAGACCACAATCTGGTTTATCTCAAACAGACTTTTTATATGAAGTTATGACTGAAGGTGGTATTACTAGATTTTTAGGACTTTTTAATTCTAATACAGTTGATAAAATTGGTCCTGTAAGAAGTGCTAGGTATTACTTCTTAGATTTAATTGAAGAATTTAATTTACCTTTTGCACATTGTGGTGGGAGCTATGATTCTTTAGATAGAATATCTGCTGATAGCTCTTTAAAAAGTATGAATGAAATGGCTAATACAAATTATTTTATGAGAGATAATTCAAGAGTTGCCCCTCATAACCTTTATACTAAAACTGAAAACATGGATAAATTATTAGATGCAAAAAATTTTTCTAAAGATGAACCTAGAGATTTTACATTTAATGATGATTACTGGGCTAATTCTGATTTAGATAATTGCCAAAATATAGAGTTAAAACTTAGCCCTTACTATACTACATCTTATAGCCTTAGCGAAAATGGCTATGTTAAAAGTATGGATGGAAAAGAAGCTATAGATGCTTCTAATAATGAAGTATTAAGTTTTGATAATATAGTAATTCAATTAACTGATATCACTAATCGTGAAAATGAGGAATATATGAATATAGATTTAGTAAGTTCTGGTGATGCTTATGTTATTAGTAGTGGAAAAATGATTAAAGCTACTTGGAGTAAATCTAGCACTAATGATACTACAATTTTAAAAGATTCTTCTGGTAAAGAGATTCCTTTTTCTATTGGAAATACTATATGGCATATTGCTGATAGCTCAAATGAAATCATCTTTGATTGATTTATAGATATAAAATGAATTCCACCTCCCATTTGTGTACTTTTTATTAATTTAATATCTTAAAAAAGTATTTTTTAAATATTGTTTAAACTTATAACTATATCACTACTGATATAGTTATTTTGATGCTATAATAAAATCAAGTTAACAAACAGAAATAATAAAAATTGAAATAAATTAAAAGTTTAAATAGATTAAAAAATTATTCCAAAGGGAGGAAACAGATTATGCAAAAAATAGCAATTTTAACAGACAGTTCATGTGACTTATCAAGAGAGGAAAGAGAGCAAAAGGGTATTTTCATGCTACCAGTAAAAATTATATACAAAGATGGCGAGTATTTAGATCACTTAACAATTTCACCACAAGAGATATATGACAGAATTGAAGAAGAAGTTCCAACTACTTCACTTCCTAGTGCTGATTATATGCACGAAGTTTTTGATAAAATTGAAGCAGAAGGCTACACACATGTTGTTGGTATCTTCTTATCAAGTGCATTATCTGGGACTTTCAATGCAATAAGACTTCAAATACAAGAAAGAGAATCTTTCACATATAATATGTTTGATAGTGGAATACTTGGCTACCCTCTTGGAATGATAGTTTTAAAAGCTTACAAGATGGTTCAAGAAGGAAAATCTTTTGAAGAAATCGTTGAATATCTTCCTGTTATAAAGAAAAACACTTTCGGTTACTACACTCTTAATACTTTAACTTACTTAAAAAGAGGTGGAAGAATTGGGAAAGTTGCTGGAACAGTTGGAGAATTCTTAAACTTAAAACCAATTATCACAGTTGATGAAGATGGTTCATATGTAACAGTTGCTAAAGCTAGAGGTAGAAAGCAGTCTTTAAAAAAATTAAAAGCAATTGCTGATGATTTTATAGCAGAAGGAAACTGTAAACTTTATATTCTTCATGGTAATGCTCTTGCTGAAGCTACAGCTCTTAAGGAAACTTTTGTTGGACATCCTAGTATTACAGATATTGATATAAGAGATATCGGTCCTGCTATGGGTATACATGTTGGTCCTGGAATGATTGCCTTCGCTTTACAAAAAGAGTGTTAATTTAAAATTAAAAATCTTAATGTAAAGGTTGTGTAACTATGGATATAAAGGCTCAGGAAAAATTACTGTATGAAGAGTATAAAAGAAAACTCTCTGAAATAAAGAAAGTTCAAAAAGAAAATGATGCAGTTGGACAAGTTTTCACTAAAGGACTTTTACCAATATACCTACTATATATCCTAAGCCTTGGTCCTACTAATGGAAATGACATTGCAAAACAAATAGGGAAAAAGACTAAAGGGCTTTGGATACCTAGTACTGGTGGTATTTATCCTCAATTAAAAAAGCTTGAAAAACAAGGATTTATAATTGGTTCTTGGGATGACCCTGATAAAAAATTCCAAAAAATTTATACTCTAACTGATAGTGGTTTTGAAGAATTTAGAGCTAAAAGATCACTTCTTGAACCTAAAATACGAGAAGCTCTTAGAGTTTTTACAATAATATATAATGATTTATATTAAACAAGCTACCTAAAAAATTTAGATAGCTTGTTTTATTTATTTATTTCTCGTATTTTATTTTAATATTTTCTTTATGTGCCTGAATAACCTCTTCACTAGCATTCATACATTTATAAACACTTTTATTAACACTAACAAAATTTTCATCAATACATTCTAAGCACTTTTCAGACTCTATTCTTCTATCTAAAATTTTAAATAAAATATCAAATTCTGAACGCCTTACTATGATAACATCATTATCGCTTATCTCTGAATTGAAATCATCAGCCACAATAATTGGTACTACAGATTCATAGTTAAATGAAAAATCACTTAAATATTTTTTCAAAACATCTATATGCTTATCATTTTGAGCTATGCCATTAGTATTTTTATACACACGCCCACTATTATAGTAGCATAACCATTGTTCACCTTGTTTTTCTATATTTGTACAAGTTTTATACTCCTTACACTCTATAACATATATAGTTTCTCCTGTAATAACCATAAGGTCTATTTGCATATATTTATCTCTTCCATATGGAATATATAAATTCCAATAAACATTAAAATTACTACTCTCTCTTGAAATTAAATAATTCAAAATTTCTTTTTCCAAATTATTATCAAGGTCTATAGCACTTTGTGTGTACTTTAATCTTTTAAGTATCTTTATCTTTTCATCAACAGATTTTTCTCTTCCCCATTCTCTGTTAACTGATAAATCTTCTTTTTCTAAACTAACTTCCTTTTGAGTTCCTTCTTTATTTTCTTCTACCTGCGTATTTGATGAAAATAAATTTTTAAAAAATTTTAAAACACCCAAACTTTAACCTCTATTAAATTGTTTATCTTATACTATGCTATACCCATTAATATTGATACTATCGCTTATATATAGTTACTTCATTTAACAATTTTAACAATTATTTTATCTTTTTCTTCTAAATATCCTTAGAATTCTTTCGATACTTAAAGTACAAAATATAAAACATTAAGGAGTTTTTAACATGATAAAAAAAATTATACTTGTTACATCAACACTTTTATTACTTACACCTGTAGCCTTACATGCTTATGGAACTCAAACTGCTGAGAAAGTAACACAAAATAAAATTGAGCATTCTGAAAGAACTGATTGTTATGATATGTGTACTAAACACTTATATCCTGATAACGATATAGTTCAAGAGGATGTAAGTACTTGTTTACCTAAAGTAAGTAATGAATTTGAAAGAACATCTTGTTATGATATGTGTAGCGAACATCTAAATAGATAAAAAAACACCTAGAAGTTCTCACTTCTAGGTGTTTTAAATTTCTTAATATAATGCTGAGAATACACTTGAGTAAAGCGGATTATCAACTATATATGCTTCTGCTTTTCCTTCTTCTAAAGCTTCTGTAAGCTCTAAATTAATAGGTAGCTCTGCAATAAGTGGTAATCCTAAAATTTCAGCATGTTCTTCAGATGATTTCTTGCTAAATATTTTCATCTTTTTACCACATTCACATTCTATATAAGCCATATTTTCTACAACCCCTCTTACAGGAACTCCAATTTTTGAAGCCATAGTAACAAGTTTTTTAACAATCATAGAAACCATATCTTGTGGTGTTGATACTACTATAAGTTCAGTAATTGGATAACTTTGCATTACTGTTAAAGTAACATCCCCTGTACCTGGTGGCATATCAATTAATAGATAGTCAAGTTCACCCCAGTTTGTATCTGCATACAATTGATTTAGAACTCCTGTAACAACAGGACCTCTCCATATAACTGGTGCATCCTCAACTTCATTAACAAGATTTAAAGAATTAACTTTAATCCCTGTTTTACTAAGAACAGGTTCAAACTTAACACCTTTACCATCATTAACAGCAGTCATTACTGACCTCTCACCATGAATACCAAAAATTCTTGGCATTGATGGACCTGTAATATCTGCATCTAAAACTCCAACTTTGTAACCTTGTTCTTTAAGTGTTGTAGCTAGTATACCTGTAACCGTAGATTTCCCTACCCCACCTTTACCACTAACTACACCTATAATATTTTTAACAGTCCCGTATTTTGGCATCATTTTAGCCATTAAATCACTTGGACAACTTTTTCCTGTATCAACTACAGAACATTTACCCTTACTTGGGCAACTTGAACAACTTCCCATCTTAAATTCCTCCGTTTAGCTATTCCATTCCTTTGGCATTGCATCAAAATCTTTTATTACCCAAGAACCATCATATGTTCCTTGAACATAGTATTTCTTCTCTGAGTTATTAAGCTTATCATTAACTGTAACAATAGTCTTAAAGGTTTTTGATGTATAACCGTAACATTCAACATTTAAAACAATATCATAATTGCTTCTTTCATGATTCATAAACTTAATGTTCGGAACAATGCCTTGTGCCTCGCTTAAAAAGTTTTGCATATCAACTGATAATAAGAACTTAGTACATAAATAATCATCAAGAACATTAACTGCAACTTTTGGATTATTTGTTGTAAGCTGTGCCTTATCACTATTTAATACAGCTAAAATTGAACCATAATAAATATTACTGAATTCTCTCGGTTTTGATATGAATGATAAATTTTGTATAATTTGATTATCTAATCTCTTAGATAAATGGAAAACTTCATTACCTTTATAGAAGTTACCTGTGCTTCCAGAAGTCTGTCCTGCAATATAGTCATATGTAGAAACTTTATTACCTTGATATATTTGAACAATATAATCCGGTGTTAAAGTACTTTTATCACTTGCTGGTACAAGTTTACCTGATGATAAAACACCATAAACATCATTTATAGCACTTGGCTCTGTTACAATAATCCTAAAACCAGGGTCTCTTGTACTTTGCATTGCTACTTCTGTAACTACTCCTTGTTTAAAGTAGTTAAAATAATTATTTTTAAAACCTAACTTGACAGCTATATCATTAAATACAGAAGCTCCATTCATTAAAAATCCTGCAGCTCCTATAATAATAGCAATGATAATAGCCCATGAAACTATTTTTCTAATATTCACTTTTGCTATTTCTCCCTTTGTAATCTATGTCTATTATAAATTAAAACACCAACAATTAATATAAAAATTGATATAAACTGTGATGTGCTTAAAATCCCAACACTTCCTCTTGGGTCATTCCTTAAAAACTCAACTAAGAATCTACCAATACTATATATAATTAAATACATTGAAAGAGTATCTCCTGATTTTCTGCTTTTATTCTTAGCATACCAAATTAAAAATACTGCTAAGGCAAAATCAAAAATCGCACAATATAATTGTGTTGGATGAAGATGCACCCCTGCTGGTGCAAGACTCCCTTGTGGAAAAACTATATATAGTGGGCTATCTGTAACTGCTCCATAACAACACCCTGCAAAAAAACATCCTATTCTACCAAATCCCTGTGCAAGTGCAAGTGCTGGAACAATCATATCGAAAACTTCTAACGAATTCCATTTTTTCTTCTTACAATATAAGAATACACTTAAAATACCAAATATTATAGCACCATAAATTACAAAACCGTAACCAAACTCTTTTAAAATAACACTAGGGTCTTTCATAAGAGTTTTAAATTCTGTAATTACAAACAGTACTTTTCCTCCAAGCATACCCATTAAAACTGTAATTATAATCATATTAAAAATATGATCTTCATTGTAACCTTTACTTTTAGCTTTCTTATTTAATAAGAAAACTGCACACAAAATCCCTATAGCAATCATAAGTCCATAACCATAGACATCTATCCCAAAAATATTAAATAAAACTGACTTCATACATCCCCCTACTTTCGCCTGTTTTTATATGCTAATAAAGAGAAGCTAATTCTAGCCTCTCTTTACCAGTTTATCTAAATTATAATACTTAAAACATTCTAAATCAATGCTTATTTAACCTTCTTAAAACTCTCTAAAATAAGTTTATATACAGTCTCATAATTTTCTTTATACCTATCAAGTCCTGCTGAAAATGATATCTTAAGCTTTAAATTATCTCCAAGAGGAAAATAATATACATTAGTCGCATAATCTCTTCCAACCTCTGTACGCTCTTCATACTTAAGTTTCTTTACACTAACATCTCCAACTCGTTCTGAAACAAGTTTTATATTATTAACCTTCTCAGCATCAAAAGTCTTTTTATCAATCTCTATAAGTTTATCAACACTTGTTTCTGTATTTAAAACCTTAATTGACCCAACTATCCCCATTTCTGCACTTACAAAGTTATTATTATAAACTATGTAGTCATCAGTACTTGTAATTTCAGTAGTCCAATTATCAGGTAATTTATAAACTATATTTCCATCTAAAATATTATAATCTAACATATCCTCTATATTGTTATTAGCAAGTGCAACACTAGACATATTCGTATCTAAAAATTGTTGCATAAAAACCATAATCCCCATAAGAGAAATTAAAACAATCGTTACAAATGTCTGCTTCTTATTCATTTATATAAAAACTCCCTCCATTCACATAATATTCTTCTATTCACTTTAAAATATATTTAAAATCCCATATAAATATGCTTAATATATTTAATTTCACACATACTATCTTTGAAACCTTTTGATTATGAAAAAATTAACGCCCTTCGATTAACATATTTACTTAAGACAAAAGAGCCTACTCTCATATTAGAAAATAGGCTCTTTTTACATTTAATTATTTCATTGGTACAACTACCATACTATTTCTAAAATCATAGAACATAAGCCAACATCCTTTTCCATCTGTTCCCATTGGTACAAATGTAACAAATCCTGTTTTACCTGCATATGGTTGGTCAAGCTTATCTTTAGTTCCATGTATTCCATAAACTAAATATTTAGCCTTGCCTTTCTCATTACACTTAATTCCTATCATAAACTCATCATTTTTAATAATATATGGATAATAATTTATCATAGGGTAATATAATGTTGTATATTTATTATAATTACAAACATTACACATTTCATCAAATGAACTTACTGGAACTTTAAACCACTTAACATTTTTGATTTCACTAGGAATCTTAACTTCTTCTAATCCATCAATAACATTTGAGAAGAAATCTGCCATAGCACCTCTCATTTCAAACTCTTCAGTACCTCTTGTAAGTTCTTCGACATTTATGCTATCCTCATATTTATCAAATTTACTTTCTTCTCTTTCATCATCACAACCACAATCTTTCTTATCATAGTCATCATCATATTTATTCTTTTTATCATCATAATCACAATCATCATCATGGTGCTTATATTTTTTATTCTCATCATAATCGTGGTCATCATCATCACATTTTTTATTATCGTCGTACTTCTTATCATGCTTATCTTTTTTATCTTTATCTTTTTTATATTTCTTGTCACAATCTTTATCATCATGCTTATCTTCTTTAACATAAGATTTCTTATCTTCTTTTTTCTCTTTTGAACAAGTAACTTTTCCATAGTCTTTCCAATTATTTGTTGGTTGCTCTCCATTTAAGAATCCACACATAAGATAAATAGTTTTACCACCTACTTCTTTACAAATAGCTGCTCCAACAATTTTATCATAGCTAACGCCTGTGTTTCCTATATTTTCTGAGTCATGTTCAAGGCTACTTTCAACTTTCCCCTGACCTGTTATGTTCATAGAGCCTAAGGTAACTAAAGTCTTAGCATCCTTTTTACTGCATATAAGTACCATCTCGCAATTTTCATAGTCTTTCTTTAAGTTCTGAGCATAAAATGCCACCTTACAGATATTTGCCTTAACTTCAATCTTAGCATAACCTGATAAAGGTTTCTCTTTTGAAACTGAATGCCCTCTCTCATCTTCTTGTAAAATTATAAAACTTCTATATAACTTACTCTGCGCCAATTTATTAATCCTCCGATTTTAAATTATTCATTATATTATATGATTATATGCATCTCTTTAAGAATATGTTTAAGAAATATTATAATATAATCATCTTTTTTATAAATATATTAAAATCATGCCCTTTTTAGAACCATAATAAATAAATTGTTAAGTAAATTAAGAGAAATTAAAAAAAGCTATACTATATGTGATTTAAACTCACCATATAGTATAGCTTTTAATATCTTAAAGTTTACTCTGCTACAAGTTCTTCTGTTTGAGATGAACTATTTAAAGCAAGTTCTTTTTCTGCTATAAAGTCTTCTATTGTTTCTTTATTTTCCATAAGTTCTTCTAAAGACATTGAAGAATATTCTTTAGCTGAATCATTTGAAACATTGATTCCTTGCTTTCTTAAGAAATCATCCACCTTACATTGGTTCTTTTTATACACATAGTATCCTACTGCACAAACCCCTACTCCAACTAATGCACCTGTTAAATGGTCTTTATTTATTGCGTTTATTCCTATCATTGCTAATTCCTCCTAATAATTTAATTTATAATATTTTTATATAATTGATTGTTTTTGTCATCCATACTTATAAAAGATGGACCATTATCAAAGCCACTAAATAGACTTCCCTCATGTTTTGTAACACCTTTTCCTGAAAGAACAAAAGATTTTCCTATATCATTACTTTCAGTTTCTATAAACTTCTCAAGGAAAACTCTAACTATATTAGCACTCTTTGAAGTTTCAGTATCTGGCATAACTGAAACATCATAATAAACTTCATCTGAGCATTTATTTTTAAATTCTTTCACAGATATAAGTGTTCTTGCATATGACATCTCAAGTATATGTCTACCAAAAGTAGCTCCCCAAGTTATTGCAGATGGTAGTAAGTAATTTCCCTTCCTTACAGAATTAATTAAGTACATTACTGACACAACTTCTGGATCAAAATAACCTTTTTCATTTATTTCATTATAGGCATGTTCCCCTATTGCTCCAATAGTTGTACCTACAATAGCCCAGTTTATAAACTCTGTAACTTTAATGTTCATGGGAATATATTTACTAATCCCACCTATAACAAGTGTTAAAAGTGAGTAATACGCCATTGGTGGCATATTTCTCTTTTTTGAATTATAAACCAGTCTTACTGGCACTAAATCATAGTTTTTTGAGTACATAGTAATAACTCTCATTATTATCTCTGACTCTGCAATTCTAAATGAATTATATTCAACTATTATTGATTTAGTAACATCATTATACTTTGAGCATCTTATCCCATCTTTTTTACAAAGTTCATCCATAACAGCTAAACTATTTTTGATAGGATGAGATAATTTAAATCTTATTCTATTATTGATTTTATGAGCAACAACAATAGTCGGATTGTTCATTTTTAAGCACCTCTCTCCATATTGAAGAACATAAGTCTTAAAGAGTTTGCTACTACAAGTATTGTGCTAGAGTTATGAAGTACAGCTCCATAGAATACTGGTAATACACCAGCTGCACTTAAAATAAGTCCTGTACTATTTATACCTATTACAAGTCCAAAATTCTGCTTAACAACATTCATAGTTTTTTTAGATAATTCTATAATTGTTGGAAGCATCATAGGATTATCTCCCTGAATAGTTATATCAGCCGCTTCCATTGCTACATCTGTGCTACCACCACCAAGGGCAATTCCTACATCTGCATAAGCAAGAGCTGGCGCATCATTGATTCCATCACCAACCATCATTACTCTTAAGCCACTAGCCTGATACTTAAGCACTTCTTCAGCCTTATCTGATGGTAAAAGTTCTGCCTTATAACCATCAACATTCATAAGCATAGCAACTTCTCTTGCTTGTTCTTCTAAATCTCCAGTTAAAAGTAAAATATCATCAACACCTTGATATCTCAAGTTATTAATAGCTTTTTTCATATTTTCTCTCATCTTATCTTTTATTGATATAACAGAAATTAATTCTCCATCATATGCAACATAAATAAGATTTGAACTACCATTACTTAGTTCAATATCTTTCTCTGAAAGCCCTACCATAGAAACATCATTTTCCTCTAGGAAAACTTTACTTCCAACAAATACTTTTTTATCATCAATATTTGTTTCCATACCTCTCGCTATATGAGTTACAACATCTCCATGCTTTGGAATTTCTATTCCCTTTTCTGAAACCTTATTCATAATAGCAACAGACATAGGATGAGAAGAAGTTTCCTCAGCTGCTCCAGCTATTTTTAAAACTCTCTCTTCTGAAAAATCTTTATTAAATATTTTTATATCCATAACAGCTGGTTTTCCTTCAGTTAAAGTTCCAGTCTTATCTAGAATTAAAGTATCTGAATTAGATAATGCCTCTAGATAATTTCCACCTTTAATTAAAACTCCATTTCTCACAGCATTGTTTATTGCTGCTGAGAAAGCTGTAGCTGTTGATAACTTAATTCCACATGAATAATCTATAATCATCATATTTAAAGCTCTACTTGTGCTCTTTGTGAAAGCATAAGTAAGTCCTGCAAATAAGAAGTTAAATGGAACTAAATATCCTGAGAATTTATCTGCGTAATCTTGAATTGGAGCTTTTTTAGAAGCTGCATCCTCAACTAAATGAATAATTCTTGAAACAACAGTATCATCTCCAGCTTTTTCAGTTCTAACAGTTATACTACCACTTTTAATAACAGTCCCTGCAAAAACACTATCTCCAACTCTTTTAATAGCTGGAACAAACTCTCCAGTAACAGAAGCTTGGTCAACAACTGCCTCACCTTCCACAACTTCTCCATCAACACAGATTTTTTCACCTGTATAAATAACAACTTTATCATCTTTAACTATATTCTCAATTAACACTTTTTTAAGGCTTCCATCTTCAGAAACTTGCCATACTGCCTCTTCTGAAACAGAAAACATATTTTTAATTGAATCTCTAGTTCTTTCCATTGTGTAAATAGTCATAAGTTCTGCTACATCTGATAATAAAGTAACCATAAGAGCTGACTTATCATTTCCAAGTATTAAACTTGCCACAATAGAAGTTAATGTTAAAGTATCTGCATTAGGTCTTCTATTTTTAATAGCTCCATTTATTCCATGCCCTAGTAAACCTTTATTTAAGTACATACTAGCAATAGCTGGAACTGTTAAGAAGTTTCCAAACACACCAAATCTTTCAACACTATATAAATCTTTTAAATTTAATTTTTCCTTTATAACTGAATAGCCTAAAACACCAACATTTACAGCCAATCTTTTCATTATATCAACTGATGTTTCTTCATCTTTTTTAACACTATTTAAATCTATCTTTTCTTTCTCTCTTAATGAAGTAAACACCTTTAAAGAATAATCCTCAACTATGCCATCAACTAAACTTATAATTCTATGCTCATCAATATTTTTATTATAATCAATAATTATAGAACCTGTTATAGTATTAATACTTGAAGAAATTATAAGAGAACTATTAGAAACTTTTTTCTCAATCTCACTCTTATAACTACTTAAATATTTAAATCCTTCACACTTAAGTCTTATTCTTCCTGCTATGCTATGTGCTATTGTGCTTTTCAGTAGTAAACTATTTCTTTTCATATAAATTCACTACTCCTCTTAAATTAAACTTGCTTTAGTAAAGCCTCATTCAACTGCTGTTCTATTGTTTTAACAACATAATCTAAATTAGTTTCACCATATTTTTCAATTAAATCATAATTCTTTATTCCAACTGCCTTAACAGTTTCTACCCACTTTAAAACCTTACACTCATAAAGTTTATTTATATCATACTCAACTAAAATACTTCCTGTAACTGCATTAACCTCAACCTTTTCAATTCCCTCAAGCTTAAACAGAGCATCATGTAAAAACTTTTCATAAAGCTTACATTCCTCTTTAACCATCTTTAACGAATTAACCTTAAATCTAATTCTCCCTGGTATGCTATGCGAGACCTTAATTTTAGCTAACTGCGATAATATTATCTTCTTAAACAACTAATCCCCTCCTATATATCTTTATATGCCCATCTAATCATTGAATATCCATTAGGTAACATTGTAGGCATCTGTCTTATCTTTCTTACACCAAAGAATAAAATCATAATGATATATACTGATTTCATATCTAAAATACCATTTGTTTTATTATAAATAGACATATTTAAAGCTTCTTTCACATTCCCTAGTTCTTTTGAAACTAAAGCTTCCTTATTTTTAGTAAGCTCACTTTCAATTTGTAAAAGCTTAGCTACAACACCAATTAAAAGTGCAGGGTCTATCTTTTCTGCATCATACTTTATAACAACACTTCCTGTAACACTATTAACTTCAATATGGCTAATAGTTTCAACTCTCCCAAGCTGACTAATTAAAAGTTGTCCTGCTTCTTCATTATTTTTAACTATTGGAACATATAATCTTACTCTCCCACGAAGGCTATGCTTAACTTCTATAACACCTTTAAAACTAGGTAAATTTAATGAGTTTTTACTCTTCTTTTTTTCTTTCACAAGCATTTCACTTACAACTTTTCCAGCAAGACTTATTAGTAAAAACCTTATGTATCTATTACTCATTTCTTCCTCCTCTCCTAATATTTTTATTTAGCTTCATTTTTTTAATTACTTAATAATAACATATCATTTTATATTTTTTAGCTCTCTTAATTACAGATGTAATATTAAAATATAGTTATTTTTAGCTAATTATTAAAAACTATACCTTTGTTCCTAATTAAATTAATATAAATTAAACTTTCAAAACATAAAACAATAATATTGCTTAAAACGCAATGAAACCGAGTATGATTTGAAAATAATTTTCAATATCTATACTCGGTTTCATTTAATCTATGCTATTAATTTTTTTTCATATAATAATTAACTCTGTTTGATAAAGCACAGAATTCTTCTAAGCTAAGAGTTTCACCTCTTCTTTTAAGGTCAATCTTTGCATATTCAAAACATTCTTCCATATCTTCTTTAGATACTCCAAGTGTTTTTGTTGAGTTCCATAAAGTCTTTCTTCTCATATTAAATGAATTTCTAATCATGTCAAAGAATAACTTCTCATTATCTGGATTAACTCTTGTTCCCTCAAGTCTATCAAGTCTTATAACAACTGAATCAACTTGTGGTGCTGGTATAAAGCAACTAGCTGGAACTTCTCTTACAATATGTGTATCACAGTAATACTGAACTAAGAATGTTAATGCACCGTAGTCTTTACATCCTGGCTTTGCATTTATTCTATAAGCAACTTCTTTTTGAATCATTATAGTAAGTGATTTAAACTTACTTCCACCTTTTAAAAGACTTGCTATGATAGGAGTTGTAACATAATAAGGAAGGTTAGCAACTAGCTTAACACTCTTTTCTTCTCCTATTATTTCATCAAAGTCTACTTTTAAAGCATCATTATGTATTAATTGAAAATTAGGAAGATCACCTATTTCCTCTAAAAGTATTGGAATAAGACTATCATCAAGTTCTATTGCTACAACTCTTTTTGCTTTATTTATAAGTCTTGATGTAAGAGTACCAACTCCTGGTCCAATCTCAATTACTAAATCCTCATCACAAACTTCTGCCCCCTCAACAATATCATTTAAAACTGTTTCATCTTTTAAGAAGTTTTGCCCAAGTGCCTTAGTACATTTAAATTTGTATTTGTCCATAATCTCTTTTGTTTGAATTTCTTTAATCATATAATCTCTCCTAAAAATTTATTTTATTTTTTCTTCTACGTTTTTCATTGCATTTACAAACTCTTCCTTAGTAACACCATAATTATTAAGCCTACTTAAAAGCTGATTTGCATTTCCATAACCAATTGATAATTCCTTACCAAAAAGTTCTCTTCTTTCTTTAGACTTTACATCACCAACAAGTTTAAAGAACATTAAATCATTAAGATCAAATTCTTCTCTCTTTTCAACAATAGTTATTTTAGCTTCTTCCAAAGCTCTAATTATAACTTCTGGCGAAGCATTTTCAACCCCTATATTTCCATCTTTAGCTCTTGTTCCATCAATTCTAGAAATATAAGCATGTTTAGCCTCTGGAACTCTTTTTCTTATAATGCTTCTTATCTTTTCACCCGCAAAATCAGGGTCAGTTAATACAATAACCCCTTTTCTTCTTTGAGCTTCTTTAATTCGCTCTAAAACTTTTCTGTTTATCCCAAATCCACCAACAGCAATAAGCTCTGCATCTATTGCTCTTTTTACAGCTGTGATATCATCTCTTCCTTCAACTACAATTACTTCTTTAATCAAGGTAAATCTCCCTTTCTTTAGTTAATTATCTCACCATAATAAAATTTTAATCAACTCATTAATATATATACATTTTATAGCTTATAAATACTGTATGCAAGTTTTAAAGCTATTATAAAAATAAAAAAAGGTTGTCCACGCTTTGGACAACCTTTAAAATCTATTTTACCATTGACCTGGGTAAGCTACTATTGTAACCTTTACATTTCTTCTTCCCCAATTCATACACTCTTGTCTTGTATTTAAAAAAACATCAACTATATTATTTTTAACAGCTCCACCTGTATCTTCAGCTACAGCATATCCATATCCCTCAATATAAAGTTTACTTCCAAGAGGTATAACTCTTGGATCAACTGCAACTGTGCTAAGTCCACTTGGATTTCTTTTAGGTCTAGTTCCTGTAGCAGTAACTGTCCCTGTATAATATGCTGTTGATTGCATAGTCATTGTTTTTCCAGCTGGTGCCTTTGAAACTGCACTTCCAGCAGGTGCTTTGTTAGAACTTGAACTCTCTGGCCCTCTAGAATTTGAAACAAAAGTTACCCTTGTTCCCTCTTCTATTATTTTTGCCTTTGGATCAGTAATAACTTTATCTGAAATTATTTCTTTTCCTATTTGCTTTCCATTTTCATAAATAAGTTTAGATTTTATTTCTCTTTTACCAACAGTTCCTTCTTGAACTGTTTTCTTAACTGATTTATCTAATTTATCATTTTTTCTTGTTGTAACTTCAAAGTCTATATCTTCACTCTCTGTAATAAGCTTTTCATCAACTCTTACAACTTCTATATTCTGTCCTTTTTCAATAGTTGTTTCCATGCTTGGTTCAACTCTATCTTTTTCATCTAAAGTAACATTTTCTGCCTTAAGCATTTCTTTAACAGAATCTTCAGCTGTCTTAATTGTTTTTTCCTTTCCATCTACAAGTAGTACAATTTCTTGTGCTTTTTTTACCTTTATAACTGAATGTTTAGATAATTTGCTATCTAACGCTGGTACTACTTTATCTTTTTGCTCTATAACAAGGTCATGCTTGTCTAGAACATCCTGTACAGTCCCCATTATTGTAACTGTGTTTATAGTCTTGTCCCCAATTTCAATTTTAACTGGTTTATGAATTCCTATAAATCCAACACTTACAATTGTTAGCCCTGATACTAATGCTATAACTCTCTTTTTCGGACTGTCAAAGATCTGGTTTTTTAGGTTATTTAACTTGTCCCCCATATTGGCCTCCTTTGGCATTCTTTATTTCTGAATTATATAATAATTTCTAAAAAGTGTCAAACTTATTACAAACTTATTACAACATCAAATAAAAAAATTTTAATGTAAACTTTTTCAAATTGATTACATTATTTTTTTCTAAATTCTAGCCTATAAAAAAACAAAAAAACTACTCTAACTAGCTCTAACGCTAGTATAGAGCAGTTAAATACATCAACTGATGTAACTAAGTATTTCTTATATCCTTTATACGAATATGTTTATTACTTATTTATTACAACTATACTTAATTTATATAAATTTTACAGAATGTTAAATATTTCCATAGTGTTTTCAACTGTTTTTTCACTAACTTCAACTGAAGAAATACCTTTTATCTCAGCTATTTTTTCAATTACATACTCAATATAATCTGATTGATTTCTTTTTCCCCTCTTTGGAACTGGAGCCATATACGGAGCATCTGTTTCAACTAAAAGTCTATCAAGTGGTACAACTTCTACTACTTCAATTATCTTTTTAGCATTCTTAAAAGTTACAACTCCAGTAATTCCTATATAATATCCAAGTTTTAAACACTCAACTGCCATTTCCTTTGAACCCGAGAAGCAATGTACTACTCCTGTTACCTCTGGATACTCTTTCATAATTTCTAAAGTATCAGCATGTGAATCTCTATCATGAATTATAACTGGCATATTAAGCTCTTTTGCAAGTTGCATATGCTTTCTAAAAACATTCTTTTGTTCTTCTCTTGAAGGATTTTCCTCCCAGTAATAATCAAGTCCAATTTCACCAATTGCTTTTACTTTCGAGTGCGATGCCATAGTTTTAATCTCTGCCATCATTTCACCTGTAACATTAAATGCATCAGTTGGATGGATTCCAACTGCACCATAAAACATATCATACTTCTCACAAAGCTCAATAGTTTCCATAGAACTCTTAACATCAGTTCCACAATTCATAACTCCTATAACACCATTTTCTCTGATATTATCTATAACAGATTCTCTATCCTCATTAAATTGCTCTGAACCATAATGCGCATGAGAATCAAAAATTTTATAATCAAACATAATTTTTTCCTCCTAAAATATCTACTCTCAAAAAAAAAGAGTTTAAGGTGTATCACCCTAAACTCTAATATATCATACTTTTATAATCTTTCTATCTCCAAATACTCCCTAAAATAGGTGATAAAATCCCAAGAACTCCACCAAGTAAAGCTCCAAGCCATGTTATAGCACCAAGTTCTTTATCGGCAATATCAAGAATCATTTTTTCTGCTTCGTCAGTTTCAAATGCATTTATTTGTTCTTCCACTATAGTTTCAATATTCATAACTTCAAGAACACCTTTTAAATCATTAGCAACAAAATCATCATACTTAGCAGTATATATTTCATCTACACTACTTATAATTTCAAGCTTTGTTTCTTCATCCTTACTTATATCATATGATAAAAGCTCAGTTTTAGCAGCTGATATAGTTTTCTTAATTCCAAGTTTAATATCTTCACTACTTGCTATACTTGTTATAGCTTTTTTAACTAAGCTTTCAATTTTAACTTCATAGTTTTCATCAAACTTCTGAAGAAGCTCTGCATATGAAGAAAATTCTGAAATAAATCCTACTATTTTTTCTTTAAACTTATCCACATTATCTGTATCTTTTATGATTGCTGCAATTTTCCCTGATAATGTAACAGCAATATCAACACTTGTTCCAACTGGAATTTCTTTTGCAAGTTTAGAAACTTTATTTTCTGAAGCTTTATGTACATAATCAACTAAATGTCCACAAAGTGCTTTTTGATTTTCTTCATCTTTTAAAGCATTTCCAACGGCATTCACAAGCTTATCATATATAGCCCCTGTACCACCAAACATTCCAAGAAGTGGACCAAATCCCCCAAGTACATCTTTCATAATAGTTGATTTAATCTTTTCAGAAACCTCATCACTATATAAAATCTCCATAATAGATGCTGATATATTTTCTTTATTATTATAGATAATTTTCTCAATAACTGAGAATGCTTTTTCCGGAACATAACTTTTTATTGTTCTATCATTTTCCTCAAGTCCATCTAAAATTTTATCAACTTTTTCTGCAATAAATTCAGTTCCCTCTTGTGACTCAAGATTCATAGAAATTTTCTCAAAAACTGAAGTCATATCTACATTTTCTATACACTTAATAATAAAATCTGGTTTTTCATCAAGTTTTGTAACTATAAATTCTGTAGCATAATCAGATAATTTATTTTGCCTTTCTGTATTCTCAATAACTTCAATAGCCTTAATATATATTTTATTCTCAATCTTCTCTTCCTTAACAATATAAGAATCCTTTAAAATATCTTTAAGTCTATTTTCAAGACTACCTTCTTTATTTAAAATTTGCATAGTTTTTTCATTTATAGCAAGTTTAATCTTTTCTTTAACTTCTGGCTTATTTAATGTATTTCCTATACTTTCTTGATTTATAAGATGTTCACCAACACTAGCAGCAACACTTTTTGCTATTCTAGCTTTTTCCTTTGGTATAAGTCCTGGTGTAAATGGAACTTTAATCCCAGCAATTCTTTTTTCTGTATGCGGCTTAAATAACATTTTAATAGCAAGCCAATTTGTAAAATATCCTATTACAGCTCCAATTAGAGCTCCCATAATATATGGCATAATATGTGGCATTTTTTATAAACACTTCCTCTCTATTCCTAGAAAACTTTATTGTTTTTTCTTTATTTACTATTTCTATTGTATATAATTAAACTATGTATTACCATAAATATTGGTTTATTTCATACAATTTTAAGAAAGTGGTGACCTAATATGATGACTTATTTTAAAAACATTACGGAGTCTAAACTATTTTGCAATTTTTCAAAAGAAGAACTACAAAATTTAAAAGCTTC
>NZ_CAMQRY010000026.1 GCF_947036855.1 uncultured Clostridium sp. | reverse complement strand
GGAAATGCTGAAGTAATGATAGATTACTCAACAGGAATTCCTATGACAGCTCACACAACAAACTTAGTACCATTCTTCTGGGTTGCAAATAACTCAGTTGGTAAAAAGGTTGCTGATGGTAAACTTGCTGATATAGCACCTACAATGATTGAAGTTTTAGGTCTTGAAAAGCCAGTTGAAATGACAGGAGTGTCATTATTAAATAAATAATAGATATGAAAGAACTGAGAAATCAGTTCTTTTTTTATGCAAAGGAATAAATATAGCCTTTTGTTTAATATAAATATTAAAAGTTATAAAAGCAAAGGGTGTGAATATAATCTTAGAGGGAAGTTATAAAGACATAGTAACAAATAGACTAATTTTAAGAGTAATGGACTTTGATGATGCATTAGAAATTAGTAGGCTTTTAAATAATTATAATATTTATAAAGTAACAAGAATACTACCTTTTCCATATACTGAAGATGATGCACTAGCTTGGATAGCAGGACATAAATTTGGAATTAAAAGTGATAGGGTTTATAATCTTGCAATCGTAGATAAAAATACAAAAGAATTATATGGTACAGTAGCACTTTCTAATAATAAGGAAGATAATAATGGTGAACTTGGATATTGGATTGGGGAAGAGTTTTGGGGAAAGGGATATTGTACAGAGGCTATAAATGCTATTTTAGATTTTGCATTTTATGAAAAAGGATATAATAAAGTATTTGCACGACATTTTGAATCAAATATAGCATCAGGTAAAGTTATGCAAAAGGTTTTTATGAAAAAAGAAGGTTTTTTTAGAAATCACATACTTAAAGATGGAGAATTTAAAAACATAGTTTACTATAGTATTTTGAAAGAAGAGTTTGTTAAAAAGGAAAATATGTAATATTATATTTATGAGGTGATTTAGTATGGATAAAATTTTAGTATCAAAGCTAATAGGGAAAAGAAATGCGATTATATTAGAAGACCAAATTTATAATTTGAGAGACATACTTGATTGCTTTAGCACTAGCATAATAAGTAAGGTTAAAATTAGAGAAAATGAGATATTTCTCTCAAAAAATAGGCTTAGTAAGATAAATGATATTATTCTACCTATGATAGATGAACTTGAAAAGGTTGAAGGGTATACAAATAGCAAGAAGTACTTAGATAAATATTTAAGGGATTTAAGTTTTAATACGCTAAATCTTGTAGGTGCTATTGGGAGTAAAGGGGAAAGTGAATTTATTCTTTATACAAATGTTTTGAGGGATTTAGCCTTAAAATATTAGCATAGAATTAATTTGAAACTTGAATAGATAATAAACTTTAGAGTTTGACATAAGAAAGGATGATTATGATGAAAATTAGAATAAAATATTTTGAAGGTGCTACAAAATTACAAAAGATAAGTAAAGGAAATTGGATAGATGTATATTCAAACAAAGATGTATTTGTTGAGTTAAATAATAGAGCTATGGTACCACTTGGATTTGCTTTAGAACTTCCTTGTGGATGGGAAGGTCATGTTGCACCTAGAAGTTCTACATTTAAGACTTGGGGTGTTATGATGACTAATAGTCTTGGGATTATTGATGATACATATATAGGTGATAATGATCAGTGGCATATGCCTGTTTTCTGTCTTTTAACTAAAGATACACAGCTGATTGATGGAGTAGAAAAACAAGGTTCTTGGATAAAAAAAGGTGATAAAATAGCACAGTTTAGAATAATGGAAGTTATGCCAGAACTTGAATTTGAAGAAGTTGAAAGCTTTGGAAATGCAGATAGAGGCGGATTTGGTACAACAGGAACAAAATAATATGAGTTCAGTTAATGAATTTTTTGCAAGGATACTTAAATTTTTTTAGGTATTCTTGCTTTTTTATGGAACGTTTTGTATATTTGAATCGTCTTTATTTATGAAGTACTTCGGGGGGAGAGTTTAATATGAACGATGAATTAGTGTTTAAGAGGGCTCAAAAGAGGGATGCAGATAGCTTTTATAAGTTAATTGAGCCAATTAAGGGAGAGTTATATACAATTGCATATGCTTATTTTAAGAATGAGAATGACGCTATGGATGCTCTTTCAGATTCGATTGTTAAGGCAATAAAAAAGATTGATAAATGTACAAGTATAGATAAGTTTAATGCTTGGATGAGCAAGATAGTTGTTAATACTTGTAGAGATAATTATAAGAAGATGAAAAGAACTACTGCTATTGATATAAGTGGATTTGAGAACGAATTAAGATATCAAGATAAAGAATATGAAATTGATTTATATGATGCATTAGATAGTTTATGTGATAGGGATAAGGATTTGATTGTGAAAAGGTATTTAAAGGATATGAGTATTAAAGAGATATCAGAAAGTAATAATGTACCAACAGGAACAGTTAAAAGTGGAATTAATAGAACACTTAAAAAACTTAAATTAATATTAGAGGGGTGTTAATTATGAGAAAGGATAGTAATGGGAAAATTAAATTACCAGAGAATTTTGATGATAGGATAAAGAAGACTATAAATGATGCATGTAAGAAAACTTTGATTAGTAAAAGAAGAAAGAAGAATGGACTTATAGCAGCAAGTCTTGGATTTGTTATATCAGGTGGGTTTTTAGTGGCTAATCCACAGTATGTTGAGGCAGCTATAAATTCTATTAAAGAGGTTTTTGCTAAAAGAAATTATAGCATAGTTTTAGATAATGGAGATTTATCAGAAAAGGGAGTATATGAAGCTACTTATTTAGGCATTAAATTTAAGTATGAGATTGATACAAGTGTGTCAGGGATAATTAGAATAGAGGAAACTGTTGATAGAAGCGGTGCAAAGGCAGAAGAGTGGAAGATTAAAGAGGGAAATTATAATATAGATACAATTGGAACTGGAGGTTCTGAGTTATTTACTCATGAAGAAGAAAGGGGTATTATAGAGAAAATATATAGTGGTAAAGATGTAAGCAAAGATTTAGAAGCTATGCAAAAGAGAATAGATGAGGAAACAAAGAAAAATGAACAGCCAGGCGAAGCGTTTTTCATAGAAGGACTTAAAGATGTAAAGGCGTGTTATGATTGGGGTATGTCAGATGAAGATTTTCCGTATGATGAAGGTGTAGGGTATTATAGTGATATTACTATAAATGGAGAACAGACATATGGAAATTCAGATTATTCACAAGAGGGCAAAGTTATAACAGAAGTTATAATTCCAGAAAATCTTATTGGTAAGAAAAATCTAAATCTTGAAATAAAGCTTAAAGATATTATACTTGTGGAAAATTTAGCTGTTAGTATAAAAGAAGAAATACCAGTAAATATTAAATTAAAAGCTACGACTAAAGAAAGTGCAATTAAATATATACCAGTTGATTATACTTATAAAGTTGATGGTATGAGAGAAACAACAGTACAAGAGGTTATAATATATCCTGATGGAAAAAGAGTTGAAGTTTTATATCTTCATGGTGATATGGAGGATAATATATATAGTATTAGGTCTTTTGATGTAGTAAATGAAGATGGGACAGAAATAAAAGAAACAGGTGAAAATGGGCATGATGCTGTTGAAGGTGTAGACAGTGAAAAAATTGATTGGTCAAAACTTCCTTGGAGAAAGAAATATGAGGGAAAAGTAACAGGTGATACTATAAAATTAATACCTAGGGTTATGTACAAAGATAATAATGGTGAGCTAGAGGATTTAGATGAGGTGATAGAAAAAGCACAACCTATAACTTTAAAAGTAAAATAATATAAAGCAGAAAAGCAGATTCATTTTATATAAAATGAGTCTGCTTTTTAATAAAAAATTTTAAAATAAGAAAGTGATTCATGTCGTATAAATAGTATTAGCATAAATTACAATAATATTTATAAAGTTTAATATTATTTTTTTGTAGCTTTTCTAGGATTCTTTTTTGCATGTGGTTTTTGATTTTTTCTGTATTGCTTTGCATGATATTTGTGAATATTTGCAACTGCAATAAGAGATGTTGTAACATTTATTACAATAGCTACAGCTAGTGGGAATATTGTAACTGTGAACCAAGTTTCTTGAAGTATTGAATTTGCAAAACCAACTCCAAGAATTACTACAAAGTTTATTATAAATGCCCAAACTTGTAGCATTGCTGGTGATAGGAAATGAAGTTTTCTGTAAAAGAAATCTGTTAGCTTATGTCTTATTTTAAGTCTTGCTGATATGTAGAATAGAATTAGTACGATTATTCCTGCAATTATTAATGGCAGTCTGCTGATTATCCATGATAACATATTTTACACCCTCTTTTGTTTGATTATATAAGGCGGTATATTATTTGAAATAAATATAAGCTTATATTTTGTAAGTAGTTTATATTATAACAATATAAAGTGAAGTTTTATTTAACATTATATTGCTTTATACTATATATAATAATATAATTTAAAGAAAAAATAAAATTTCAAAAATATGGAAAAGGGGAAAGGTGGAATTAAAGGCTCTGCTAAGGTGTGAATATGTTTGAAGGAAGTAAGGTTTTACTAAGATGTTATAAGGAATCTGACATAGAGAAAGCTCATAAATTTATGAATGATTATGAGGTGAAAAAGTATTTAGAAAAGGGTGCTGTTTTTCCACTAAGTTTTGGTGAAGAAGAGGAGTTTATAAAAAGTAATAAGAGTAATAATAATTTAACTTATAATTTTGCAATTGAAGATATTGATACAGGTGATTACATTGGTGGTTGTGGAATTAATAGTACAGATTTAAAAAACAGATATTGTGAGATAGGAATATTTATAGGAGATAAGAATGTCTGGGGTAAGGGATATGGGACAGATGCACTTGAAGTTCTTATAAACTTTATATTTAATGAATTAAACCTTGAAAAAATAAAGCTATCAACATATTCATTTAATGATAGAGCTATTAAGTGTTATACAAAACTTGGTTTTGAAGTTGAAGGTACTCTTAAAAAAGAAATTTTCAGAGATGGAAAGTATCATGATACTATTTTAATGGCGATGTTTAGGGAAAAATATTGTTAGAAAAAATAATATTTTGAAAGTTTAATAATTAATAAGCAGTATGAATATAATGTATTATAAAGCAATTTAAAAAGAAGGTTAGCTTGGTGGAGAGTAAAATTAAAGTAATTACTACTGTAACATGTATTTCAGGTATTATTGCAACAGGACTTATTGTATTTTATTTTTTAGGGCTTGATATGGGAATTGAACTTGGAATTTTATTCATTGCTATAACAGAGATGCTCATAGGAATAGGACAGTATGAAATTTCAAAAGATTCTACAAATAAGCCAGATAAAATAATGGCAAATTTAAGTTTTTTTGCTGGAGTTATAGTTATTTTACTGCTTATATTTATGAGAGTTAAATAAATTTATAAAAAACTTTAAAAAAATAGTGACAAATTGATAAGTTAAATATATAATATACATTAAATGGAAATAAAATAAACCGTTGAAAAAGAGTGAGTAGTATTTCTTAGAATCAATAAAGAGAGCAAGGGGTGGTGGAATCTTTGCAAGAAGGAGAAATATGAATGGACTTTTGAGGTATAAGTGGAAATCTTTTAAAGAGAGTATGACTTGTGGTGTACTGCACCTTATAGCAGTTAGAATATGTTAGTATTCGAAAAGAGCGGTATGTAAAATATTTTTAGTAGTATTATATGCAAATTAGGTGGCAACACGAGTAACTTCGTCCTTTTATTAGGAGGGAGTTTTTTTGTTTTTAAAAAATAATTATAGGAGGTGATTTTAGTGAGATGAACGGTAGAAGATGAATCAGAGTGGCAAAAAAATAATAAAAAATTTATTGGAGGTATTATAAATTATGAGAAATCAAAATACAAAAAAATTAGTTATGAATGCTTTATTACTTGGAGTTGGGGCAATGCTTCATCAGATTACACCTGCACTAGGATTACCAATGCAGCCAGATTTTGCTCTTGCAATGCTATTTATAGTTATTATAATAAACAATGGAGATTATAAAACTACGTTAATATCAGGAATTGTTACAGGAATATTTACAGCACTTACAACAAAGTTCCCAGGTGGACAAATTCCTAACTTTATAGATAAGATGGTTACAGTTCATATTGTATTTTTACTAGTTTTAGTTTTAGGTAAAGTCCTTAAAGATATGGATGAAAAGAAAAAAAGATTTATACAAATGGTTATTATTTTACCAGTAGGAACACTTATTAGTGGATCAGTTTTCCTTGGTAGTGCTCTTATGATAGTTGGACTTCCAGCTCCATTTATGGCTTTATTTATGACAGTAGTATTACCAGCAATAGCTATTAATTTAGTAGTTGGAGTAGTTTTATTTAAAGTTATAGAAAAATCTATGAGAGTAGTAGCTACAACTTAAATAGCCCTAAATTAAATATTTAAATAAAAAAGCAAGGTTTTCTAAAATAGAGAACCTTGCTTAATTTATGTGTAGCAACAATTTATAATGTATCGAATTTTAAAATTTCTTTGATTAAAAGGCGTGATATAAAAAGAATTTCAATAGAAATTAAATTAAATAAATATTTTTTAAGTTAAGTGGGAAAGCTAAAATAGGTAATTATTCAAAAAGAATCGTAAATTTTAATATAAAACTTTATAAATGCTATTGATAATCATTTTCGTTTGGTATATAATAAACACATAGATGAAAAATGATATCAATTAGAAATAAGCTGCATAGGTAGTTACAATATAAAGTTTAATGAAAACAAAGAGAAGGGGAGAAAAAAATTATGAAACAATATTTAGAAATAGTAGACATTAAAGCAAGACAAGTATTAGACTCAAGAAGTTTTCCAACAGTAGAAGTTGAAATATACTTAGAAGATGGAACTTTAGAAAGAGCTATAGTACCATCAGGAGCTTCAACAGGAATATTTGAAGCAGTAGAGCTTAGAGATGGAGATAAGAATAGATATATGGGTAAGGGTGTTTCAAAGGCAATAGAATTTGTTAATACAGAAATAGCAGAAGCTCTTATTGGAGAAAATGTTTATAATCAAACAGAAATTGATAAAATACTTATTGGAATAGATGGAACTCCTAACAAGGGAAGAATTGGAGCAAATGCAATTCTTGGAGTATCACTTGCAGTAGCAAGAGCTGCGGCAACTTCACTAGCATTACCACTATATCAATATATCGGAGGAGTTAATGCTAAGGTATTACCAGTTCCAATGATGAATATTATAAATGGTGGAAGTCATGCTGATAACTCAGTTGATTTACAAGAGTTTATGATTATGCCCGCTGGAATGACAGATTTTATGGAAGCTTTAAGAGCTTGTAGTGAAATTTATCACTCATTAAAATCAATATTAAATGCTAAAGGATATTCAACAGGAGTCGGCGATGAAGGTGGATTTGCTCCAAACCTTAAATCAAATGAAGAAGCTATTGAAATAATCTTAGAAGCTATAGAGAAAGCTGGATATAAAGCAGGAGAAGAAATATTTATAGCTCTTGACCCAGCATCATCAGAATTCTTCAATGATGAAACAGGAATGTATGAACTTAAGAATGAAGGGAAATCATTAACACCAACACAAATGGTTGATTTCTATGAAGATTGGGTTAATAAATTCCCTATTATATCAATAGAAGATGGTATGGCAGAAGAAGATTGGGATGGTTGGAAAATCATGACTGATAGACTAAAGGATAGAATTCAAATTGTTGGTGATGATTTATTTGTTACAAATACAGAAAGACTTGCAAGAGGAATTAAAGAAGGAGTTACAAACTCAATTCTTATAAAACTTAACCAAATTGGTACACTTACAGAAACTTTAAATGCTATAGAAATGGCTAACAGAGCTGGAATGACAGCAGTTATTTCTCACAGATCAGGAGAAACTGAAGATACTACAATCGCAGATTTAGTTGTTGCAGTAAATGCTGGGCAAATTAAAACTGGTGCTCCAGCAAGAAGTGAAAGAGTTGCTAAGTATAATCAATTAATTAGAATTAATGAAGAACTTGGTGATGTAGCAGAATACAGAGGAATGGATACATTCTTTAATATAAGAAAATAGTAAAATATTTAAGGCACTTTCAGTAGTTGAAAGTGCCTTTTTTGAGCTTTAATTTAATATATATTTTTTTATAAGCAAATTATTTTGTAGCTTCTTTAATTTTCAATGTTTTTGTTGGGGCTTTTAGAAGTAGCATTATTATTAGTGCTGCAAATGACACAAATAGCATTACCCAAAATGTAGGTTTAAAGCCACCCATTATTTCAGAAATAAGCCCACCAAGTATTCCTCCAACTCCAAACCCTTGATATATTATTCCGTAGTTTTTGTTATGATTTTCAGCTCCAAAGTAATCTGCAACTATTGATGGAAAAACTGTTAGGTTTCCACCAAAGGCAAAAGATATACAAGCTATTGCAACTGTGAATAGAGTAGGAGTAAGTTCTACAAATAAGATTATTGATACTGCAAAGAATATTAAGAAGAATGCAAATGCAGAAACTTTAGTTCTGTTAACTTTGTCAGATAGCCACCCAAGCACAATTCTTCCCATAGTATTAAATATTGCTATGTATGCTATTGAATTTCCAGCTTGTGCAGATGTTAAACCTACAAATAATATTCCTATATTTTTAGCTGTTCCAATTAAGAATAATCCACTAAGACATGATGCAAAGAATGATAAAAATAGTAAGTATGCCTGTGGTGAAGTAAATAAATCCTTTCTAGTATATTGCTTATATAACAGTTTTTCAGTTTTAGAAATTTCTTTGTTTTCATAAATATGAGGAGCTTCTGATATTAAAAGTCCACCTATGAAAACAAGTATAAATGCAATAATTCCCCAGTACATAAATGCATGTATAACACCATCACGATTTAAGAAATCTGAATTTATATATTTAAAGATAAGACTTCCAAGACCATAGCATCCAACTGATAATCCAGCTATAAGTCCCTTTTGTTTTGGGAACCACTTTATACAGTTAGAAAGTGTGAGGATATATGCAATACCATCTACAAACCCAACTATAAATCCAGCAGAAATGTACAACTGCCAAAGGGCATCAAATCTTGGGGCAGCTATAAGCCCTAGCCCAAGAATTATTCCACAGGCACAAACAACAACCTTGATTCCAAAGATATCTTGAAGTTTCCCTGCAAATAAAGTTCCTATTGCAAGTGAAAAGCTTGTTATTGAAAAGCTTAAAACAACTTGTTCTAGTGTGAAACCATGAAGAGTTGCAAGTGGCTTGTTAAATAAGCTCCAAGTATAAAGAGTTCCAAGTCCAATTTGTGCAATCATTGTTCCAAGTAAGACTATTAATTTTTTATTAGAATTCATAATATGCCTCCTATAAAATTAGTTTATAAGAGATAGTATTTGTAAAAAATGAGGAATTATTTAAATTTAGAGTAATAAATTATAGCTAAAAATGTAAATAAGAAGATTTTAAAAAGAAAGGGTGAGGATTAGGGTTTACAAAAGATAGGCAAAAGCTTATTTTAAGAAGTAAAAAGTTAAAGACTGTCATACAAATAATATACATACTATCGAAAGTGTCATAGGAAACATAATAATTATCTAGTAAGAGTCAGATTTAAAGGGAGAAAAGTATTATTTAGCAATATATAAAGTAGAGATTTAAAGGTTTTCATATTTGGCATGTTAGTTGCTTTAAATATTTTTAAGAAATTTATTTAAGGGGTGGATAGTATGTTAAAAAAACATAGAAATTATATGTCAAAAACTTTAAGTATTTTAGTGTGTGTTGGTGTTATAACATCAAATATATCTAGTTTTGCAATAGCAGATATTAAGAGTGAAAATAAGAATGTTGAGATAGAGATGATAAATGAAGATAATTTTAATGGTGGATATGAAGTTACAGAAATTGCATCAGCAGCTTTTGCAGATTTTTGGACAAATAAAATTAAACCAAAGTTTTGGGATTTAAGAGTTTATAAGGAATTTACAAAGCCAGTTGGAACAGTAGTAATAGATGATGTTTTTGAGGGAACAAATGCTGTTAAAATAGATTTAAATAAATCAGTTGGATTCTTCCAAACAGGAAATAATGTACCTATAAGTGGAGGTCGAGATTATGAGATTAGTACATCAATTAAAACTGAAAAATTAGAAGTTGATAGTACCAATTCTGCACATAAGCCTGTGGCTCTTAGAGTTGAACAGTTTGGAGCAGATGGAAAGCTTGTTTCAGGTGGAAGAAGTGATTTAGTTAAACTTGAGGGAACAAATGATTGGAAAGAATATAAATATTCAATAAAAACTCAGGAAAATGCAGTATCAATGAAGATAGTTTTTGTTTTTGATACAGGACTTTCAACAGGGGCTACTGGTTCAATATTTATAGATAATACAAGTATTACTGCAAATGAGGTTAAGCCAGAGAGTATAGAAATATTATCGGAAGATTTAACTGTTGGTGTTTCTGCAAGTTTTAAGCTTGATGTAAAAATTATGCTAGAAGATAGTGATGCTAAGGAAATTATTTGGAGTAGTAGTGATGAATCAGTAGTTTCAGTAGAAAATGGAGTTTTTAAGGCAAATAAAATAGGTGATGCTACAGTTACAGCAACTCTTAAGGGATATGAGAATTTAACTTCAAGTATTAATATAAAAGTTTCAGATAAGATTTTAATTGAAAATGTAGAGTTTGAAGATTTTAATTTAGAGAATGGAAGAAAAGTTTTAAGTGATGGAAATGTTACTCCAAGATATGCTAATGAAAAGTATACTTTAAAAAGTAATAATCCACTAATTGCTGATGTTGTAGATGGAGTTTTACATACAAAAGGGATTGGAAGTACAGAAGTTTTAGCTATAAGTGATAGTGGTAAAACTGTTGGAAGTTTTGTTGTTAATGTAGAAGAAAATGTTATAGATAAGTATGATATTCTAGCTAATAAATTATATGATTCACTTATACCAAATAAAATGATGGTAGCAAGTGATGTTGATACTATAAATTATTTAGAAAGTGTATCAGAGAATGGGCAAATTGCTTGGGATGCTATGAATAAAAATGAGGATAGAGAAAGTTTATGGAGTGAGTTTGATTCTTCAACATCTAGTTCAAGTTATGTAACAAAATCATTTGAGAAAATACTTATGATGGCAAAAGCATATGAAACAAAGGGTACAACACTTTATCAAAATGCAGGACTTCTTAAAGATATAGTTTCAGCACTAGATTTTATGAATGAAAAAGTTTATAGAGAAGGGATTTACTTTGCAAATTGGTGGGACTGGCAGATAGGAGCACCACAAAAGCTTAATGATATTCTTATAATAATGAGAAATAACTTAACTGATGAACAGATTAAAAAGCAAACTGATGCAAGTTCATGGTATGTGGAAAATGCAAGGGATCAATGGAGAGGAAATACAACAGTTCCAGAGGTTATAAGAGAAACTATAGGTGCGAATAGGACTGACATGGTTAAGGTTGTTGCTGTTAGGTCTATGATAACTAAAGAGGGAGATAAGCTTTTAGAAGCAAGTAAGGATATTCTACAAGAACTAGAATATGTTACAAAAAGTGATGGATTCTATACTGATGGTTCAATAGTTCAACATGAGAGTATTGCATATACAGGAACTTATGGAGCAATTTTATTATCTGGAATTGGTGAAACTGTTTATATGCTTGATGATAGTGAATGGGCAATAGATATGACAAAGCTTGATAATATGTATAATGTTGTAACAGATTCATTTGAACCACTTATGTACAATGGACTTATGATGGATATGGTTAGTGGAAGATCAATTTCAAGATTTAGGTCATCAGATGCAGGACATGGAACAGGTGTTATAAAGAGTATGGTTAAGTATTATAGTAGATTTGCACCAGAACCTTATAAATCAGATTTCTTAAGTATGATAAAAGGTTGGCTTGTAAATAATGATGAATATGATTTTATAGCTAATACAGCAGATTATGAGTTTAAGATGCTTGCTAAAAGTATAGTTAATGATAAGTCTATAAAAGTAAAAGAAGAACTTGAGGGGATATTTAACTTTGCTAATATGGATAGAGTTGTCTATAGAGATGATGATTTTGGATTTGGACTTAGTATGTACTCGGATAGAATTTCAAACTATGAATCTATAAATGGAGAGCACTTAAAGGGATTCCATACAGCGGATGGAATGACTTATTTATATAATGGAGATTTAGGACAGTATTCAGGAAATTATTGGGCAACAGTTGATCCATATAGACTTTCAGGAACTACTGTAGATAGTATGAAACTTAAAGATTCAGCAGCTCATAAAAAGAAATCTCTAGCTAGTTTTGTAGGTGGAAGTAGTGTAGATAATGAGTATGGAGCATTTGCAATGCAACTTGATAAGTCTAATGATGGAATAGGACAAGATTTAAAAGCTAAAAAATCATACTTTATGATAGATGAGCAAATAGTATGTCTTGGAACAGATATAAGTAGTACAACAGGTACAAATATAGAAACAATAGTTGAAAATAGAAAAATTTCAGAGAGTGGAAGAGAAAAAATAACTGTTGATAATAAAAATTCAGTTAAAAAAATTGGTGATAGCTTAAATGAAGAGGTATCATGGGTTCACTTTGATGGAGAAGGTGAAGATAATAATATAGGATATTACTTCCCAAATAAAGCAACTATAAATTTAAAGAGAGAGAATAGAGAAGGAACTTGGAAGTCTGTAAACAATGGTGGTACAACAGATATTGTAGATAATAACTTTATGACTATGTGGTTTGACCATGGAGTAGCACCAAAAAATGCTAGTTATGAATATATAATAGTTCCAAATGCTGATAAGAAAGATATGAAACATTTTGCTAAAGAAAGTGAGATAGAAATACTTGCAAATAACTCAAAAGTTCAAGCAGTAAAAGATTCAGATGAAGATGTACTTGCAATGAATATTTGGGAAGATGGAGAGCATAAAATTGATTTTGTTACAGCTTATAATAAATCATCAATTACAATTGCAGAGGATGATGGTGAGCTTATAATAGGAGTTTCAGATCCAACAATGAAAAATACAGGGAAAATAAAAGTAGTTTTAGATAAAAAACTTAAAAAGGTAATATCAAATAATGAAAGAGTTTTAGTAACTAAAGATGGAGATAAAACAATCTTAGAAATTGATGTTAATGGAGCAAATGGACAAACAATAGAAACAAGATTAAAAGTTAAATAATTAAGTGGGAGGAGCTATGAAAATAGTTCCTTTTTCATATGTTTAATAAAGTAATATTATTGATTAAGCGTAAATTTTATATTAAAGAAAAATATATAAAAGGATTTTAAATAATTGAGATAGAAAAATAAGATGTGGAAATAAAATTTAGGGAGATATAATTATGATAAAAAGATTAGATAAGTTTAAATGGATTTTAATAGCTACATTTATGGGGATAGGTACTCTAGTTGTAGGAAGTAGTTTGTTACAAACTGATAAAGAAATTACTATAAGCAAAGAGGAATTGATAAATTCTAGTGAGTATAGAATTTTAGATAAAGAAGGGGCAAAAATTCTTTTTACAGATGTTAAGGGAGCAGATGATTTGTTCTTGCATGATATTACAACGGAAAAAGCTAATATAATTGTGAAAAGTTCACATAAGAATTATGCTCTTAACGCTGAAATTGAGGGTGAGTATATTGTGTATGGAGAAAGTCTTGAAGTAGATAATAAAACTGATATGTTGAAAGATAAAAAGAATGGTATTACAAATACAATTTATTGTGGGAAAATTTTAGAAGATGGTAGCATTGAAAGAAAAGCAATGGTAACTGGAGATGATATATCAAGTTTTTCAGAGTTTGCTATAAAAGATGAAAATTTAGTGATTATTGAAAATACTAAAGGTGGAAAATCAAGTTTTAAATATTATAATTTAAAAGATGGAACTGGTTTTGGTGATATTGGTACAGTAGATAATTTAATGCCAGATGTTTCAGATAAATATATTACATATAATAGTGAGTTTGAAACTACTCATGTTTTAGATATAGAACTTGCTACAAAAAATAAAGAACCTAAATGGGAAAGTATTTTAGAAGTTCCAAATCTTATAAGACCTAAAATTTATAAAGATTATTTATGTGGAATTATTGAGGGTGAGGGAGTTGTTTCCATAAATATTAAAACAGGTGAAAGAAATGTAGCTGTATTAGATGATGGTAATCTTGGACTTGATACAAAGTTTGAGATTATAAATGGTATCTTAATTGTAAAACCAAGAGAGATAAATGTAATAAGTGATAAAGGTTATGCAATAAATTTAGAAGAAAATAATGTTATTATGATTCCAAGAAATATAACTATAAAAGATATTTTTAGTGATTCTATTCTTATAGAAGTAGAAAAAGATGGAGAAGTTAAAAAGCAGATAGTTGATATTTAAACATTTTAAGAAATAGGATTGTAACAATAATATATTAATAATATGTTATAATAGATAACATAAAGTGAGTTGATATTGTAAAAAAATAGGGCATATGATATTATAAGTCTATTGATTAAATATAAACTTAGAAATAGATGGAGGTGCTGGTTTTGAGAACAGCTCTTATAGTTATTGATTTTATACTAGCGATAGTGATTATAGGTTCAATATTAATGCAACCAAGTAAGGCTGACGCTTTAAGTGGTTTCATTCAAGGTAAAGGTGAAACATTCTTTTCAAAGAACAAGGGGAAGACTAAAGACGCTATGCTTATCAAGACAACTATTGTCTCAGCTATATTATTTACAGTTGTTACAATTACTTTAAATATGATTTAAATCGTGTTGATGGATAGTTAGAACGTGCAACTCAGTTGTGCGTTTTTTTGTTATATTATACTAATTACTAAGAAAATAAAGTAATATAAATAAGAAATTAATAACTATGAGATAAAACTTAAATTAGATGGTGTGGAGAAGTTTTAAAGTTATAGATTACAAATATAATTAATTCTCAAAATATATTATAAAAAAATGAAATAAATACTACATTAATTGCGAGTAATTACATAAAATATAGTGATGAAAGTATTAAGTAGAACATTTCATATTATCTGTCTGTTTATATATTGGTAGTGAAAAATCATATCTATATTAAAAGGTACAAATATGATACTATATAATTAGTATTATAAGAGAGTTTTTTGTCAATAATTAAAAATAATAAGAAAATAAAATTCAGTGAAATAATAGCTTGAAAAAGAAATTAAGATAGTAATTATAGAAACATTGAAATAACGGAGGAATAACATGGGATTAAAACAAAATATTTTAAGTCTTATGCAAGAAGAAGCATATAGACCAATGGATATACAAGATCTTGTAAAGATATTTGGTATAAGCACTAAAGAATACAAGACATTTAAAAAGATAATTAGAGGAATGGTAGTTGAGGGTCTAGTTATGAGAGATTCAAAAGAGAAACTAGGACTTGCTACAAGAATGGGAATGGTAGCTGGAAAGATTCAGATTCACCAAAAAGGATACGGTTTTGTATTACCTGATGAAGAGGGTAGAAAAGATGTATTTATACCTAAAAGTAATATGGGTTCAGCAATGAATGGAGATAAAGTTCTTGCTAGAATTTTAAAAGAAGATAATGATGGTAAAAAATGTGAGGGTGAAATAGCACAAATTACAGAAAGAGCTTTAAATGTAATCATAGGAAGATATGAGGATAGTAAAAACTTTGGTTTTGTAATACCAGATGATAAAAGAATGTTAAAAGATATATTTGTATCTAAGAAAGATAGACATAAAGCTGAAAGTGGAGATATTGTTCAAGTTGAAATCACAAGATGGCCACAAGAAGGTAAAAAACCAGAAGGTAAGATAGTTGAGGTTTTAGGTAGAAAAGGAGATTCAGGACTTGACATAATATCTGTAATTAAGAGATATGCACTTCCAGAAGAATTCCCAGAAGAGGTATTAGAAGCTGCTGATGAAATAACAGAAGATATACCAGAAACTGAAATTAATAGAAGAACAGATTTTAGAGATTTAAGAATGGTTACAATAGATGGAGAGGATGCTAAGGATTTAGATGATGCTGTTTCTATTGAAAGATTAGATGGTGGATTATACAGACTTGGGGTTCATATAGCAGATGTAACACATTATGTTAGAGAAGGAAGTCCGCTTGATGAAGAGGCTTTAAAAAGAGCTACATCAGTATACCTTGTTGATAGAGTTATACCAATGCTTCCAAGAAAGTTATCAAACGGAATATGTTCACTTAACCCACAGGTTGATAGACTTACTCTTAGTTGTATGATGACTTTAAATGAAAATGGAAAAGTTATAAATCATGAAGTTCATGAGAGTGTTATAAGAACGAACGAAAGAATGACTTATACAGCAGTTACAGATATTCTTAAAGGTGATAAAGAGCTTAATGAAAAGTATGATTACCTTGTTGATGATTTTAAGGCAATGCAAGAACTTGCACTTATCTTAAATAAAAAGAGAATGGATAGAGGAGCAATTGATTTTGAGTTCCCAGAGTGTAAGATTATTCTTAATGATGCAGGAAAAGCTGTTGATATTAAACCTTATGAAAGAGGAATATCAAACAGAATGATAGAAGAGTTCATGCTTGCATGTAATGAAACTGTATCAGAACATTTCTTCTGGGCAGGAGTTCCATTTGTTTATAGAATTCACGAAGAGCCAAATCCAGAAAAACTTGATAAATTTAAAGATTTTGTTAAAAATCTTGGATATTCAATAAACTGGGGTAATGAGATAACTCCAAAGAGTATATCAGAAGTTGCTAACATGGTAAAAGGAAAAGATGAAGAGAATGTTGTAAGTACACTTTTATTAAGATGTATGATGCAAGCTAAATATTCAGAGGTTCATGATGGACACTTTGGACTTGCAGCAGAATATTATAGTCACTTCACTTCACCAATCAGAAGATATCCAGATTTACAAATTCATAGAATTATAAAAGAATCATTAAATGGAAAAATTGATGATGAAAGATCAAAAGAACTTTCAAAAGCAGTTGCATTCTCATCAAAGCAATCTTCAGAAATGGAGAGAGTTGCACAAGATGCAGAAAGAGAAGTTGATGATTTAAAGAAAGCTGAGTATATGAAGGATAAAGTTGGTATGGAGTTTGATGGTATAATTTCATCAGTAACTTCATTCGGTGTGTTTGTACAATTACCAAATACAGTAGAAGGACTTATTCATATAACAGACTTTAAAGATGATTACTATGTATTTGATGATGTTAGACTTTCACTTATTGGTGAGAGAAATAAGAAGTTATATACACTTGGTGATAAAATGAAAGTTTTATGTGCTAAGGTTGATGTTGATAATAGAGAAGTTTACTTTGCTATAGCTGAAGATAAGTATATGAAAGAAGCTAGAGAAAAGAAAGAAGCAGCAGAAGCTTTAGAAAACTAAGAAAATTAATTGGAATTTAAAAGGTGTAATATTGTAATATTTAAGCAAAGACTTACAGTTTTACTATCTTTATGATAAAATAATAATTATTAAACACATCTTAAAATGTTTAGGATGTGTTTAAATATATAAAAATAAATTCACGAGTAGGTGAGAGTATGGCAAGAAAAAAAAGTATAAATTCATTAGCAGAAAACAAAAAAGCAAGACATGAATATTTTATAGAGGAATCTATGGAAGCAGGTCTTGAGCTTGTTGGAACAGAAGTAAAATCAATAAGACTTGGTAGGACTACTCTTAAGGAATGTTATGCAGATATAGAAGATGGAGAAATATTTATCAAAGCTATGCATATTAGTCCATATGAACAGGGTAATATATTTAATGTAGACCCTCTAAGATATAGAAAATTACTTCTTCATAAAAGTGAAATATTAAGACTATCAATGCTAGTTCAAAGAGAAGGACTTACACTTATACCATTAAAACTTTATTTAAAGAATGGTAGAGTTAAAGTTCAACTTGGTGTTTGTAGAGGTAAAAAGAATTATGATAAGCGTAATACTATGCTTGAAAAAGATGCAAACAGAGATATGGCAAGACAACTTAAAGAAAGAAATAAATATTAAAAATAAAGGGAGTGTTTATAATCTATTTGATAGAATTATTGGCACTTTTTTTAATTTTTACACTTTTTTTGGAAGTAAAAAGCTAAAAAGAGAGAAAAAAACGTTAAAATGTTGTAAAATTAGATTTAGGTGTTAAGACAATTTAAAATTAAATAAAATTACTAATGAAAAAGACTGCGAGTAGGAGGAACATATGAACTTTAAGAACTTTAAGATAAGCAAAAAAATACAGACGATATTAAAGATAATATTTGTTTCTATTGTATTTATTTTTGTTATAAGAGAATTTAGTCATATATTAAAGGGTGTCAATCTAGAATACATAATTAGATATAAAGACAGACTTAGCTTATGGAATATTGTAATCATAGCATTATGCGGGATTATATCATTTGCACCATTATCATTTTATGATTTTATCCTTAAAAAGAAAGTTGGTATAAAGCTTAGTTATGCAAAGCTTTATAAATATTCTTGGATAGCAAGTTCAGTTTCAAGTCTTATGGGATTTGGTGGAGCTGCATCACTTGCAATTAAACAACATTTTTATGGAGATCATGTAGATGATAAAAAATTACTTTTAAAAGAGGTAAGTAAAATTATAGCTTTAAATCTTACAGGACTTGCAGCTATAAGTTTATTTTATCTTGCGTCAGATTTTAACAGTTTCCTAGGAGAAGGTTGGGTTATAATTCCAATGGTAATATTATCATTGTATTTACCAGTTCTTTTAATTTACTTAGTATATAAACTTATAAAAACAAAAGATATACGTGATTTCCTTGGAACTATTGCAATCATTGGTATGTCTATACTTGAGTGGCTTACAACAGTTGTTCTTATATATATAATTTTAAGAATTACAGGGTCACATATTAAGTTTTATGAGTATTTACCAGTTTATATAACTTCAGCAGTTATAGGTATTATAAGTATGATACCAGGTGGTGCTGGTACTTTTGATTTAGCATTTATATCTGGAGTTGAAGCTTATGGAGTTCCTGTATCACAGGCTCTAATAGTAGTTTTACTTTATAGAATAAGTTATTATATTGTTCCAGTTCTTATAGGACTATCTTTATACTTATATGATTTTAGTAAGAAGATGAATGAGCGATATAATTATTTACCAGACCAGATTATTTCATCATTTGCTTATAATTTCCTAAGGGTTATGGTTTTCTTAACAGGAATAACTATGCTTTTAACAGGAATTAATGAGAATCTGCTTAAAAAGATACATTTGTTTGGAAAACTATTTGGAAGTCATACGCTAGGTTTCTCAAACGATTTAAGCATACTTATAGGGTTTTTATCGATAATAGCAGCTTGTATGCTAAGATATAAATCAAAGACTATATATAAGGCTACATTTGTTCTTATTATAGTTGGGATATTTACGCTTTTATCAAAAGGTTTCTATCCAGGAGAGATTGTTATAAGTGTAATAGCTATATATATACTTTATAGAAGTAGAAGTTCATTCTATAGAGAAAGTTTCATTATGGGATGGAAGAATACTATAAAAGATGCCTTTATATTATTAGCATCACTTATAGGATATTATGGAGTTTTAGATATTTATCTTGTTTATACAAGAAATCATTTAGCAAAAGAATTATTTAGACAGCTTGGTGGAATAGCATTATCAATGTTTATTGTAGCAGTTGTAATATATATAATAATTTACTTTATGAATAATGAAAGTAAAATTCCAAACAAAACATTCTACGATTATGAAGAAGATATAAATGAAATAGTTAAAAATTATAGAGGAAGTTCACTTACTCATCTTGTGTATTTAAGAGATAAGTTTATTTATATGAACGATGATAAAGATGTAATGTTCCAATATCAAATTTATAGTGATAAGATATTTGTTCTTGGTAATCCTATTGGTAATCAAGAAAAAATATTTGAAGAGATTGAAAATTTCTATGAATTTGCAGATAAATATGGATATACAATTGTATTCTATCAAATAGAAGAAAATATGATTAAGTATCTTCATGCTCATGGTTATGATTTTATGAAGATTGGTGAAGAGGCTATGATTGATGTTCCGACTTTTGAAGTTGTAGGGAATAAAATGAAGAGTCTTAAGAAATCAAGAAATAAAATGGTTAGTGAGGGATATACTTTTGATATGATATATCCACCTCATTCAGAAGAAACAATTAAAACTTTAAAAGCTATATCAGATGATTGGCTAGAGGGAAGACCTGAAAAAGGTTATTCAGTTGGATTCTTTGATGAATATTACTTCTCAAAAGAAGCTATTGGTGTTGTAAGAGATGCTGATGGAGTTATAAGAGGATTTGCTAACCTTATGAATATGTATAATGATGGTGAGAGTTTCTCTGTTGATTTAATGAGATTTGAGAAAAATGCAACAAGAGGAATTATGGACTATATGTTTATAAATCTTGTAGAAGTTGGTAAAGAGCAAGGCTATAAAAAGTTTAATATGGGAATGGCTCCACTTGCAAATGTTGGAACATCTAAATATGCTTTCTTTAGCGAAAAAGTATCACTTCAAATTTATGAATATGGACAGATTTTCTATTCATTTAAAGGACTTAGAAAATTTAAAAAGAAATATACAAATAACTGGGAGCCTAGATATGTTGCTTATAGAAGAAAAACTTCTATTATATTTGCAATGACACAGGCAGCACTGCTTTCTAAACATGGTGGTGGAGATACAGAACCAGTATTAGTTAAAGTAAGTAAGGCTTACTTTGATAAATAAGATTTTAATATAGAAGGCTAAAATTTAGTATTTATATGAATTAAATTTAAATATGTTTTAAAGCAGGTAGTATTATTTTTGATACTACCTGTAAATATAATAATAAATAGTTAAAAAGTTCATAGAATATCTTTTTTATAGCCAAAATTTAAGATATAGTATAAAATTATATTAGATAATAATATAGCTGAAAGGACGGAACTACATGGAATTATTAAAACAGATAATTAAAGAAAAAGGTAGAATAGAAGAGAATATATTAAGAGTAGATTCTTTCTTAAATCATCAAATGGATGTTAGAGTTGTTGAAGAGATAGCAAAAGAATTTAAAGAGAGATTTAAGGATCAAAAGATAGATAAAATACTTACTGTTGAATCAACAGGAATTGCTATAGCTGCTTTTGTAGCAAGAGAATTTGGATATATTCCAATGGTATTTGGTAAAAAAGTAGACAGAGTACCAAGATATAAAGAAAAAGATGTTTTTACATCAGAGATTTATTCATTCACAAAGCAAACAGCTTATAATGTTGTTGTGGATAAGAGATTTATAAATAAAGGGGAAAAGATTCTTATAATAGATGATTTTCTTGCAAATGCTTGTGGAATATTTGGTCTTCTAGATGTTGTAAAACAAGCTGGAGCTGAAGTTGTTGGAGCTGGAATTGTTATAGAAAAAGGTTTCCAAGATGGAAGAAAGCACCTTGAGAATAAAGGTGTTAGAGTTGAATCTTTAGCTATAATTGATAAGATTGAAGCTGGAGAGGTTACTTTTAAATAGTAGTTTTAAAGGGATTGTGCATTGCACAATCCCTTTCTTTGAATTTCTTTCCTATTTAAATATAGCAAGGTTAAAGCCATATCTAGTAGTATATCCATCTATACTCCAAATATTAAGCTTTTGACTTCTAGCATTATCTTGTGCAGTATATAAATCATTAGTATTTATAGTTTTATTATTTTGATTTAGGTATGCAACTCTAGCAAGTCCATTTGCAACAAGTGTTTCATTTAGGCTATACCATTTATTATTGTTTTTATAATAGATTGTTCCAACACTTCTACCATATTTACCTTTTTCATCATTGAAAAGTATTTTTATAGTTTGTTCACTTTTAAGTTTACTCTCAACAAAGTCTTTAGCTTGTATTGAATATGGCTCTATGCAGTGGATTCTAGGATTAACATCCTCAGGTGTATCAATTCCATAGAACCTTATTGTTTCATTTTTACCATTAACTTTTGCAACAAGAGTATCACCATCAATATCTCTTACATATTCACAATTTGTGGCTCCTTGTATATTAGAACTTCCCTTAACTGAATACTTTGTATTAAGTGTAACCTTTGAATATTTTTTATTTGCAGCTTCAACAGCTTTTTTATTAAAATCACCATCATAACCTTTGCTAAAACCTTTAACTTCAAAAGTATCTTTATTTTTATATGTGTTATGAGATTTTTCTCTATGTTCATTATGAGATGAACGCTTATAATAATCTCTCTTAGCATCTTTTTTATTCTTAGTTATAAGGAATATAGCTAAAACTATAATTACAATTATAACGATTATTAAAATTTTCTTCATTTGTTTGCTCCTTTTTGTACAATATAAAATTATCT
>NZ_CAMQRY010000025.1 GCF_947036855.1 uncultured Clostridium sp. | reverse complement strand
CAACACCAGAATTAGTTAATAAATATCCAGGATACCCAAATGTATCAAAATCAGGATTTAATATAAGTTTAGATTTAAGTAAGTTAAAACCTGGTAGAAGAAAAATAGAAGTGGGGCAAATTGGTAATGATGGAAGTGTAAGAAGTGAAGCATATTATCATACAGTTGCAAGTGGAACTAAAATGGATTTTTCTTTAAAGCGAAACAAAAATATATTAACTATAGATGGATGGGCGTTAAATAAAGCGGGTGTCAAAGAGTTAAGATATTATATTGATGGTGAGTATAAGGGGAAAATAGATATCGGTTTAGCAACACCAAGTTTACCTAGTAAGTATCCTGAATACCCGAATACTTCTAAATCAGGTTTTAATATTAATTTAGAAATAAATAAATTACAAGCTGGTAATAGAAAAATAGAAGTAGGTCAAATAGGACATGATGGAAGTAAACAAAGTAAAAGTATGAATTTCTATGTTGATAGACCTAATATTATTGATTTAGGGCTTGAATTTGATTTTGGTTTAGAAGGTCCATTACCTAATAATCCACAAAAATTGGTTCTTCATCATGCTGCTGGTAACACAAGTGTTACTAATGTTCATGATTGGCATCAAAATGGAAATGGATGGGCTGGTATAGGATACCACTTCTATATTCATAAAGATGGGAAAATCTACAAAGGTAGAGAAGAAAACTGGAGAGGTGCTCATGCAGCAGAAGTTGGTAGTAATGATGGTAACTTATCAAATGATACTAATGCTACATCACTTGGTATAGCTGTTCAAGGAGATTATATGGGACAAACTATGCCAAAGGCACAAGAAGATGCAGTTGTTAAAATTGGACAATATGCAGTAGCTAAATATGGAATATCACAAGTATTTGGACATGGTTCACCAGGAATTGGTCATACAAGTTGTCCAGGTAAAAACTATCCATTTGCTAGAATAAAAGCTAGGATACTAGCTAAAACAGTTTATGGATATGATACAGATAATCTAGAAAATATACCAAATTAAATTGAATAAAGTAAAATAAAGGACAAGCCTATAGATAACATAAGTTTATATAGGCTTGTTTTTTGCTATTTATTAAATTTCAATTTAGAGGGAAAGTTAAATTTTTAGAGAATATTGATACCGAAAAATAGAATAAAAGATGAAAAAATTACTATTTATGATATATTATAGTTGTGGGTATATTTATCTGAAAGTTAATAAATAGTAAGGGATTAAAACATAGTCATGATTATATTCATAAATAGTTAGAAATATATAGGGAAAGAATATTATTTAGTGCATGACTTAGATACGAAGGAGAAAATATAATATGTTGGTTAGTGTAGTGTTACCATGTTATAATGCAGAAAAATATTTGAAGGAAACAGTTAAGTCTGTGATAAATCAGGATTATGATGATATGGAAATTATTTTAGTTAATGATGGAAGTACAGATTCAACTCTAGATTTGATGAAAAAACTTGAGAATAAATATAGTAATATAAGATATATAAGTCAAGTTAATCAAGGAGTTTCAGTTGCAAGGAATGCTGGAATGGATGTTGCAAAGGGGAAATATATAAGTTTTCTAGATGCTGATGATACGTATGAGGTTAGTAAGATTTCTAAGGAGGTTCATAGGCTTTTAGAAAGTGGAAAGCAAGTTTGTTATTGTGGAAATAGTTATATTTTTAACAATAAAATAGTTAAACATAATAGGAAAAAAGAAGGAAAGCTAGCTGAAGAGTATATTTATGGTTCTGTTATGCATTTAAATGATTTTATGATTGATATAAACTTTTTGAGGAAAAATGATATACGGTATTCAAAGGAACTAGAATGTGGGGAAGATAGTGAATTTATAATGAAAATTTTATTATTAGAAGAGGCAGTTTATGTTCCAGAGCTACTTAGTAATTATTTTATTAGAGGAACTTCAAGTTTTTTTAATAGAGCAATAAGGGAAAATGATAAAAATAATTATATTAATAATATAAAGCATTTTATTATTAATCAAGAGGAATTGATTTATACGGAGGAGGAAAAGAAAAAGATTATTACTTTATTAGATACATTTTTATTGCCACAGGTAGTAGCAAGGAATATTAGTTATTGTAAGAAGAAGAAATGTGATTTAAGTAGCTATGAAAAAATGGTGTTATCTAATTTTAAGTTTAATAAAAATAATATAAAATCATCAATTAAGTTTTATATTATATACTTTAAGATTAAGTTCAGGTTTAAGCTTAAGTATAAGTGCAAAACAGAAAAAAGCTTAGTGAAGAAGAATATATAATTTACTAAATTTATAATTATCATTGATAAACTGAAGTTCTGGTGAAATGGAGAGGAAACTATCATGAAGAAAATACTAGTAGAAGCTTATTTAGCTAAAAATTTTGGAGATGATTTATTTTTAAAGGTGCTATTTGAAAGGTATGAAGGTACAGAGGTAAGTTTTGTTGTAAGTACATATAATAAAGAGTATAAAAAGATATTTGAGAAATTTACAAATGTTGAAGTTAGGTTAAAGTCTAAGGCTAAAAAAGTTAATTATAAAATAGGAGTGCTAAGAAAAGTAGAGTATAAACATGAAGCAAAAGAGTTTGATGCTTTACTACTTATTGGTGGTTCAATATTTTCACAGGAAGAGTATTGGGAAGTGCAATTACAGAGGAATAGAGAAAAAATAGGTATGTATAAAAAGTATAATAAAAAAGTTTTTATTATAGGTGCTAATTTTGGACCTTTTTGTAATGAAAAATTTAGAGTGGATTATGAAAATATATTTAAAATGTGTGATGATGTATGTTTTAGAGATATGTACTCATATAATTTGTTTGATGAAAAGAATATTAGGGTAGCATCAGATATTGTATTTTCAATGAAGATAAATCAGCCTATTAAAACTAAAAATACACTTGGAATTTCACTTATAGATATATCATATAGGGACAAGCTAAAAGAATATTCTAATAAGTATAAGCAAAAGATTGTAGATATAATTAATTATAATACAGAAAAGGGAATAGATATAAAGCTTTTTTCTTTTTGTGAGTTTCAAGGAGATTTAAAGTTTGCAAGGGAGATTTTTGAAGATGTAAATATGAAAGAGAATGTAGAAATAATTAATTATGATGGAGATATAGATGTGTTTATGGAGAGATTTTCAGAAGTTGAAAATATAATAGGGACAAGATTCCATTCTATAATTTTATCAAAGTTGTTTGATCAAGGGATATATCCAATAGTTTATAGTGAAAAGACAATGAATATATTAAAGGATATAGGCTCAGAAAAAATATTTTCATATGTAGAAGATATAAAAAATATTGATGAAACTAAGATTTTAAAAGTAATAGAAGATAATAAAAGTTCTAATTTAGATGATATAAAATTAAAGGCTGAATTACAGTTTGAAAAAATAGATAATTTCATTAAAGGAATATGCTAGATGGAGAGTAGCAAGAGAAGACAAGGAAAGCAAATTGCTTTAATGATGTTAATGACTATTGGAATACAGGTATTTGGACTATTTAGGGTAATTATAGTTGCAAGAAAGTTTGGAGTATCACCAGCACTGGATGCTTTTAATTTTGCAAGTAGTATAGCAGTTGTGATATTTAGTTTTATTGGAGTTGGAGTTACAACAGTTTTGATGCCAAATATAGGAAAGGAATCAAATAAAAAGGCTATAAATACATTTATTGTGACTATTTATAGTGGTGCTACAATAATTTTAGCTTTAACAATTATTTTTAGTAAAGTTATAGTTGGAAATTTTATGGATGATAAAGGGGCAAGTAATATAGAAACAGCAGCTATATTATTAGTTGTACTTGTTATAGCTCAATATATAGCATCTTATATGGGGGTATCAAATGCTATATTAAATTTTCAAGAGAAGTTTAATATACCTAAGATTGGTTTGCTTGTAATGAGTATAGCTATAGTAATATTATTATATTTTGAAGCAAATAATAGCATAGTTTATTATGCAGATATAGTTTTAGTTACAGCAGTAATTAATTTTATTTTCCAACAATTTTTCATGCGAAGAAGTGGATTTAAGCTAAGTTTATCATTTGATTTTAAAGATAAGGTAGTTAGAGGGATGTTTAAATCATTTCTCCCTGTGGTTGTAAGTACTGGTTTATATCAGATTTCAATACTTGTGGATACTTTTATAGCATCAAGACTTGGAACTGGAAAAGTTTCAATTTTAAATTATTCTAATTACTTAATTGGTATGGTTAGTGTGATTTTTATAGCAAATATAAGTTCATTTTTATATCCTAAAATAGTTAAGAGTTTAAAGCATCATAATATACAGGAAAGAATAATGAATTATATAATAATAGTAAGTGCTTCTATGTCGTTTATAGTAATAAATTTAATAATATCAGGAAGAGAGATTATAGGTATTTTATATACAGGGAGTGGATTTACAGTTGGAGTTAGCAGAATGATTTATCTATGCATGTGTATTTATGCTGTGGCAATTCCAACAAATGCAGCAAGAGATATTATATATAAATATTTTTATGCTACTGGTGATACTTCAACACCATTTAAAAATAGTTTGTTTATAAGTGTATTAAATATAATAATGAGTGTGATTTTTGCTAGATTTATAGGATTATATGGTGTAGTTTTAGGGACAAGTATAACTACAGTAATATCAGCAATAATAATATTTTTTAAATTTAAGAAGAAATTTGGTGTTAATTTTAATGAGAAGGTATTTTTGATAGAAAACTTCAAAATAATATGTGTTACTTTGATAACTTTTGGGCTTAGCATCTTTTTAAGACAATATTATATTTTAGAAAGTAAAATTTTAGAGATAATAGTTAACACAGTTATCATAACAATTATTTATATAGGGATGTTAATTTTACTTAGAAGTAAGCTTTTAAAAGAAATGAAAAATTATATATAAGAAGAATCCACTAGTAAAATTATAAGTTTTATTAGTGGATTTTTTGATTGCACAGAAGTATTTTTGAAACTATATATTAATTGTTTATTTTAATTATACATATATTAAGAAAAAAGGGAAAATGTAAATAAAAAAACAATTAATAGCATAATTTGTAGAAAAAAAGGAAGTGAGTTATATAATAAGAGGGTAAACAATAAACAGGGGGAGGATGAAACATGAAAGCAAAACTTTGTCATAAAATTATAGGAACTGTTATTATAGGAATGATTATGGTAGGGACAAACTATAAGGAGGCATTTGCTGTTACTGAAGGTGAATACTTAGAGGTAGTAGAAAGTGCAAAAAAGGAAGCTCATGGAAAAGATATTGAAACTTTAGATGGTATATCAATTAATGAGGGTGAAGAAGTAAACTTAGCTGAGTATGCAAGTGAACATTTAAATAAAGAGTTAGTTAGTGCAAAAATAGTTAATAATGAAGCTAATGTTAAGTTAGATAATAATATTGCAAAAGGACTTAAAGATGGTTCTGGTTTTGTATTATTAGAAGATGGAGACAAGGCTTATATTCTTGAAATTTTAGTTAATGATGATCAAGGAAAACCTAATGTATTAAAATCTAATTTTGTAAATAGAGATTATTATAAGGTGTTTGTAGATCCAGGTCATGGAGGAACAGAGTCGGGAGCTGCATATAATGGAATAGCAGAAGAAGAAATGAACTTAACAATATCAAATAAAGTTACAAGAAATCTTAAAGCTTTAGGTGTTGAGGTTGTGATGAGTAGAACTGATGATAGTTTTGTTGGATTAGCAGAAAGAGGAGAGTTAGCTAATGAATATGGTGCAGATGTATTTGTTTCAGTACACCAAAATTCATTTACTAGTCCTAGTGCTCATGGAATAGAAACTTACCACCATAGAGATAAAGTAGCACATAAACCATATGCACAGGATATACAAAGTGAACTTATTAAGAATACAGGAGCATATAACAGAGGAGTTAAGACTGCTGGTTTTGCAGTGCTTAGAGAATCAAATATGCCATCAGCTTTAGTTGAGTGTGGATTTATAAGTAATGTAAATGAAGCAAATAAATTAAAGACAGATGCATACCAAGAGAAAGTTGCTAAGTCAATATCAGATGGAGTATATGAGTATTTAACAGAAAATATAGTGTTACAAGAATCAGCTTTTAGTGATATAAAAGGACATTTTGCAGAAAGTTCAATAGAAAAGTTTACAGATTTAGGATATCTACAAGGTTATGGAGATGGTACTTTTAGACCAAGTGAATCAATAACTAGAGCAGAGTTTATCAAAATAGTTAATAGAGTATTTAATTATACAGCACAAGCAAATGAATCATTTACAGATGTAAATAGTGGATATTGGTACTATGAAGAAGTAAGAAAAGCTGTAAAAGCTGGATATATAAATGTTGAAAATGAAACTTTTAGACCAAATGATACTATAACTAGAGAAGAGGCAGCTGTTGTAATAACTAATATAATGAAAAATAAGGATATGGATTTAGATAAAATCTATAAGTATTCAGATTCAGGATCAATTTCACAGTGGGCTATAACATCTGTTGAAGGTGCAATAGAAGAGAAATATATGGGACAGAACATAACAGAATTTAGACCAAAGGCTTCACTAAGCAGAGGAGAAGCAGTTTTACTACTTGATAGAGTTAAAGGCTAAAATAAAATAAACAGAAAAGCCACGCTGAAAAAGGTGGCTTTGTTTGTCTTATTATATTTTAAATAATGGATTAAAGCATATATATACGCTAAATAAAAATGCTACCTGAAAATTCAGGTAGCATTTATTTTAGCTATTTGCAAGGTCATCAGCTTCAACAGCATCTCTTATTTTTATAAAGAAGTTAGTTACTACAAAAGCAATGATTGCTGGTAGCACCCAACCAAATCCTACGCTTTGCATTGGAAGGTATGATAATACTTTGTCTAGTGGTGTTACAAATCCACCGATAAATGTAAGTATACTTACGATTAATGTTACATATACAGAAGCCTGATAAACAGCTCGTCCTTTTACAAATTTATCAAATAAATTTAGTAGTATTAGTACGATTGTAATTGGGTATATTACATTTAGTATACTTGCTGAGAATGCTACTATATTGTCTAGTCCCATACTTGCAACAGCGATACTAAGTATACACATAGCAAAGATATTATTTCTATATTTAAGTTTACCACCAGATATTCTTTCAAAGAATTCTCCACCAGCTGATAACAGTCCGATTGAAGTAGTCATACAAGCAAGTCCTAGAGCTATTCCGATAGCAATTCTACCAGCATGTCCAAGTATTGATGTTGATAAGAATAATAAAAGTTTTGAGTTATCCATTCCATTTCCTAAAACTCCTGTTCTAGAACCAAGAACGATAAGTCCTCCATATACAACTCCAAGTCCAATTATCGCAATGATAGAAGCTTTAACTGTAACTTTTACAATTTCATTCTCTTTATATCCTTTAGATTTTACTGCACCTATTATTAATGAAGCAAAAATTATTGAAGCAAGAGCATCCATTGTTTGATATCCTTCAAGTAATGATGTAGTTAGAGGATTTGCAACAGTTGTAGCTGAGTATCCACTAACAGGATCAATAATTCCTTTAACAATTAATACTATTAATATAAGAAGTAAAACAGGTGTTAGAAATTTACCGATAATTTCTATAACCTTTGATGGTTTTAAAACAAATATTAAGTTAACTGCAAAGTATAATAATGTAAATAAAAACGGATTGAAATTTTTAAAGTTTGGCTCAATTGATATTGAGTAAGTTGTTGCTGCTGTTCTAGGAATAGCAAGTAGTGGTCCTATCATAAGGAATAAAACTACTGAGTAAATTTTAGAAAACTTACTTCCAACCTTTAGTGACATATTTTCAAAGTTACCTTTGTTTTTTGTAGCTGCAAGAAGTCCAAGAAGTGGAAGTCCAACACCTGTTATTGTAAAACCTATAATTCCAAGCCAGTAATATTCTCCAAGTATTTGTCCAAGGTATGGTGGGAATATTAAATTACCAGCACCAAAGAACATTGAGAATAAAGCAAATCCAATTACTAAATAATCTCGTTTTTTCTTATCCATAAGTAGTCCTCCCTCAAATTGTATATTTATTAAAATTTTATAATTGCTAGTTTAATTATGTAATAAATACCACATATTAAACTTAAAATTAAAAATGATTAACTATCAATTAAATAAGTATTTAATTTATTGATTCGTTATAAAAGACATGTGTTTCTTATCTGTGTACTCAGTTTAACAGAAAGTAATTAATAATTCAATAATATAGATAGTGTTAAAATGATAGAAGTATAAAAAGTTGCGCATGTAATTATTGAATTGATAATAAAATGGTTAAAACACTAAAAACTTTTTAACGAAAGTGATAAAAATAGGGATATCATTATTAAAATGGCAAAAAAATAAGAGTGAAAACATTTTGGAAATTATGTTAACAGAATTTTAACGAGCTTAAATATGCAAAGAAAATGAATATTTAAAAGTAGAGAAAAAATAGGCACAGTGAGAACTCTGTGAAAAACAGGGCAATCTAAAGTAATCAAGAGGGATTAATAATAAAAAGAGGGTAAATCTTTAAAAAGAAGAGTATCGATGATATATGAATATAAATAAAATAAACTTTAAATTTAGATAGGGTATAATACAAAGGCTACTCAAAAATTTGAGTAAGTTAAACAAAAGATTAAGCAGAGGTGTAATTATGGACAAAGAATCCATACTCAGTAGTATTTGTATTTTTATAATATCGGCAATTATGATATATATTTCAGTGGAATATCTTGGGCATAATAATTTAATGGTTGGTATTACAGGGCTTTTCATGTTAATTGCAATTTTAAACAAGGACTTTTCTAAAACTCCTATTAGAGCAACTTTAAAAATTTCATTTCTTACAGTGTTTATAGGAGTTGTCCCATACATAGTTAATTTTAATATTTATATAGGTTTTTTTATAAACTTTATAGCAATTTTTATAATGATATACCTAGTTGTTTACACACTTAATAAGACAATGTTTTTCCCTTTTCTATTTGGATATACACTTTTTTTAACAACTAATGTTACAGGAAAAGATTTAAGTATTAGAATAGTAAGTCTTGCTGTTCTAGGAATTATAGCAGTCTTATTTCAAATTATATTTATACGATTTGTTAGAAAAAAAGAAATGGAAAATAAAAATCTTATAAATATAATAGATTCGCTTATAGTTAACATAGAAAAATGCAGTGGAGGTAAAATTGATCATGATTCATTTGATGATTTTAGAACTTTTACTACAAAATGGAGTAGAGATATTCTCGAAAAAAGAAATAATAGTTTTTATCTAAAAGAAGATGAAAACATAGAACTTAATCTTATTGCATCACTTGAAAGTATGGCTCATACTGCTAAAAAAATGGCAAAGAAAGTATCAGAGGGAGAGATTAAATATACTACTTTATTACTAGATATAAATAAACTTCTTTTAAGTCTTAAAGGATTTATAAATAAAGAGCATGAAATAGAAGTTTTAAATGTAGAGCTTGATAGATTAAATCTTAAGTATTGTGAAGATAGTACAATCATTGAAGTTTATGAAGTTTTGGAAAGTCTTAGAGTTATAGATAGCCTAACAGACCATCTTGTAGAGCTTGAAAGTGCTAGGTTTAAACATCATAAGATGATTACTGTATCAGAATTTAAAAAAGAATGTAAAACAACAGTAACACTTTTAATAAAAGATTTTAATAAGGATTCTGTTAGATTTATTTTTGCTTTTAGAACAGCACTTATTGTATCACTTGCATACTTTGCAATTAGATATTTTAATGTACCAATAGGAAAGTGGATGATATTCACAATAACATCAGTATCACAGCCATATAATAATACTGTTAAAAATAGAGCTAAGGGGAGAATGATGGGAACTTTAGTTGGGGTTATCATATATCTACCTTTATCACTTTTATTTACAGGGATTTACCCAAGAATAATTATTATAGGAGTTGCAGTATTTCTTATGCTTTTATTCAAAAAGTATGCTTATAGTACAGCAATGCTAACAGTTCTATTCCTTGGAGTGGTAACAATTCATGATAAATATATATTCACATATGCAGATGATAGAATCATATTTATAGCACTTGGGATTATAGTAGTACTAATAGGAAATAAAATTATTTTTCCATATAGTTTAGAGAAAGAAACAAAGATTCTTATAAGGAAATATTATGATTCTTGTACAGCTATTTTAGATAGTACAATGAAAATATATTCTAGAAAAGGAATAAGGGAAGAGATTAGAAAACTTATTTTAATATCAAAAGGTTTTGAAAATAAGATAGTTATTAATAATACAGTGCTCGATAGTGATAAGCTTAGAAAGTTTAGGAATGAACAAAGGATATTCCTTAGTAGAATACATAATATGCTAAATAGGGTTGAATTTTCAGATAGTAGTCTTATGGATAATGGGATTTTAAGAATGGCAAAGATTGAGTATATGAGAGAGCAAATGATGGATATATCTATTGATGAGATAGATACACTTGATAAAATATTTAAGGATACATCGAGGAATATTATAAAAACAAGTGAGATGCTTATATATTTAGATGCCTATGAAATGATAAAATCACATAAAAGTAGTAAGAAGATAATGAATGCTTTAACTGTAAAAATTTAATAAAACATTGACATTTTGATTATCAAAATATATTATTTAACTATACTTGAAATAGTTTGATTATCAAAATATATTAGGTGTTGTAGAAAATAAGGGACTGTATCATAAAATACAGTCCCTTACTTATAGCTATAAACTAGAGTTTTTATAGTTTGTAGATATAAAGTTGATTATATATTTTAAGGGAAGCAGATAAAAGTTTGTATAACTTAAAGTAATTTTACATAAGAGTAGATGTAGATGGAAACTAGAATTAGTTTAAATCTATTTAGTTATTTAGATAAAGTTATCGGGAAATGGTTTTATATATAGATAATATAGGAGTGGTTTAAATGTTAAATATAAATGAGTTAAAAGATAAGGTTTTAAATGGGTACAAGCTTACTAAGGAAGAGGCAATGGAACTTTATAGTAGTGATTTAGAACTTCTTAAAGTTTCAGCTAATGAGATTAGAGAGAAACTTTGTGGAAAAAGTGTTGATTTATGCTCGATTGTTAATGGGAAGAGTGGTAAATGTTCAGAGAACTGTAAGTACTGTGCGCAGTCAATTCACTTTAAAACAGGGGTACAAGAATATCCATTAATGCCTTATGAAGAGGTAGAAAAGATTGCAAAGGAAAATGAGAGAGAGGGAGTTAATAGATTTTCTATTGTAACATCTGGTAAAGGTCTTTATGGAAAAGATTTTGATAAGGTTGTAGGATACTATGATAAACTTAATCAAAATTGTGAGATAAATCTTTGTGCATCACATGGGATTGTAGATAAGGAATCTCTTTTAAAGCTTAAAAATGTTGGTGTTAAAAGATATCATCATAACCTTGAAACTTCAGAAAATTATTATAAAGAAATTTGTACAACGCATACTTATCAGGATAGGATTGATACAGTTAAATATGCACAAGAACTTGGACTTGAGGTTTGTAGTGGTGGAATTATAGGAATGGGTGAGAGTGTGGAAGATAGAATTGACCTTGCTATAACACTTAGAGATTTAAATATTAAATCTATTCCTGTTAATGCACTTATGGCTATTAAGGGGACACCTCTTCAGGCACAGGAGAATTTAAGTGAAGAGGAGATTTTAAGAACTATTGGAGTGTTTAGATTTGTTAATCCAACTGCTAATATAAGACTTGCAGCAGGAAGAAATCTTTTAACAGGATTTGGTGAGATAGCATTTAAGTCAGGTGCTAATGCTACAATAACAGGAAATCTTTTAACTACATGTGGAAATAATATTAAAGCTGATAAAGAAATGATAGAGAAAATTGGCTTAAAGGTAAGTGAGTAAAATGGATAAAGGTGTTTTTATAGTTGGTACAGATACGGATATAGGAAAAACATTTATAAGTGCTTTGATGCTTAAAAAACTTAGAGAAGATGGTGTGAATGCAGGATATTATAAGGCAGTTTTAAGTGGAGCAGAAATAGATGGAGATAGGCTTATACCAGGAGATTGCAGAATTGTTTGTGAAACATCAGGACTTGAGAAAGATTATGAGAGAATGGTTTCATATACTTTGAAAAATCCATATTCACCACATCTTGCAAGCAGAGTAGAGCAAGTTGAGATTTCATATGAAAAGATTGAAGATGATTTTTTAACTATGGCAGAAGATTATGAGTTTCTTTTATGTGAGGGTAGTGGAGGGATAGTTTGTCCTATAAGCCTTACAGAAGGAAATGAGATTATGCTTTCAGATGTAGTTAAAATGACAGAGTTTCCAGTAATTTTAGTAGCAAGAGCAGGACTTGGAACTATAAATCATACAGTGATAACAGTTGCATATCTTAGAAGTCTTGGACTTACAATTAAGGGAATAGTTTTAAATAATTTTGATGAATTTAGTCTTATGCATCAAGATAATAAAAAAACTATCGAAAAGTTAACTAAGATCAAAAATATAGTTACGATAGAGGAAACAAAAGATATTAATGATTTGAATTTATATGATTTAGGGAGATTAATTTATGAGTAAGTTATCAAAGGAACAATTAATAGAAAAAGATTTAAAACACATATGGCATCCATGTTCACAAATGAAGGATTATGAAGAGCTTAGCCCCATTATTATAGAAAAAGGAAAAGGGGCATATCTTTATGATTTAGATGGAAAAAGTTATCTTGACTGTGTAAGTTCTTGGTGGTGCAATCTTTTTGGACATTCAAATGAAAGACTTAATAATGCACTTAAAAATCAAGTGGATAAGCTTGAACATGTTATATTTGCTAACTTTTCTAATATTCCAGCAATAGAACTTAGTGAAAGACTTATAAAGCTTACAGGTGAAGAACTTCAAAAAGTTTTCTTCTGTGATAATGGTTCATCAGCTGTTGAAGCAGCTCTTAAAATGAGTTTTCATTACCATGTTCAAAGTGGAAAAGAGAAGAAAATGAAATTTATAGCACTTGAAGATGCATATCATGGTGAAACTATAGGTGCATTATCTATGAGTGATTTAGATATATATAGTCAAGTTTATAAGCCTCTTATGATTGATGTTAATAGAGTTAAGGCTCCAGATTGTTATAGATGTCCATATAAAAAAACAAGAGAAAATTGTTCTTGTGAATGTTTTGAGCATATGGAAAAAGCAATAAGTGAGAATCATGAAGAGTTAGCAGGAGTTATTATTGAACCAATTATACAAGGTGCGGCAGGGATGAAAATATATCCTAGTTTATATCTTAAAAAGCTTAGAGAAGCTTGTGATAAATATGATGTTCACTTTATAGCTGATGAAATTGCAGTAGGTTTTGGTAGAACAGGTAAGATGTTTGCAACAGAACATGCTGGTATTACACCAGATTTTATGTGTTTATCAAAGGGACTAACAGGTGGATATATGCCAATGGCACTTGTTTTAACAACTAATAAAGTATATGACTGTTTCTATGATGATTATAATAAGCATAAAGCATTTATGCATTCTCATACATATTCAGGAAATGCTCTTGGGTGTGCTGTAGCAGTAGAGGTTTTAAATATTTTTGAAAGTGAAAATATTTTAGAAATGGTTAATGAAAAAGCTATTATATTAAATGCAAAGCTTAGAAAAGCACTTGAAAATCATAAGAATGTTGGTGAGATAAGAAGTCAAGGTATGATAAATGCTGTTGAGCTTGTTTTAGATAAAAAGCTTAAAACAAGTTTTGATAGTAATGATAGAATTGGTTATCAAATTTATAAGAAAGCCTTAGAGAAAGGATTACTTCTTAGACCACTTGGTAATATATTATACTTTAATCCACCATATATTATAGATGAAAAAGATATGGACTTTATGATAGAAAAAACTGTGGAAAGTTTAGTTGAAATTCTTGGAGAGTAAAAAAGAACAAGATGCATAAAAAAGAAAGAGTTGTATTTTTATACAACTCTTTTTAAAACCCTATATAATAGGAAAGGATTTTTTAAATAAATTAAAATATTTATAATTATGAGAGATAAGATGTATAAATGGAGGATGAGATGGAACTTTATAGCATTAAGATGAGAAGCTCAAAAGAGGAAAATCATATATCAGGAGCAGAAAATATTATTTCAAAAGAAAATTTGGATAAAGTAGTATCAGCACTTATAAGTAGAGCACTTGAACACTCTAAAGGAAGTGCGGATTTTATAAACTTAAAAGTTGAGAAAGTTATAGATTTTGATTATATAAATCCATTAGAATCAACAACTGTTAATGTAAGTAATGTGAATGAAGGATTTATGGGAGTAAAAAAAATACTTTCTGATATAGGGCTCAAAGAAATAGTGGTAGAAAAAGCAGTTAACATATTAAATAGTATAAGAGATATGAGAGGTGCAGTTATTCTTGATATTAATTCTTTAGAAAGGCTTGAGAAAGATGAAAAGCGTGGAGTGAGAGTAACCTATATGGATTTAGAAAATCGAGATGAAAAAGGTCTTATTAAATCAGAAAAATATAATACTCATTTTATAGAAGCTGTAGTTTTAGCATCAAAGGTAATATCATCTCCACAGATAGTAGCAGAAATTTGTTATTCAGATGATGCAGATTATACTGCTGGGTATGTGGCAACTAAGGAGTTTGGATATGTAAGATTTGATTATCTTAAAGAAAAAGGTGAGAAAAGTGGTGGTAGAGTATTCTTATTTGATTCAAGTAAGGGGAATTTAGAAGATTGTATAGAATATTTAGAGAATAAAAGAGTTATTGTAAAAGATGATATAAAGATAAATCCTAGTGTAGATTTAAAAACTCTTATGGAGGTAGGACTTAATGGATGATTTAAAAAGTAAACTTTTAGATATTGATAATAATAATCTAAGAAGAAAGCTAAAATATTTAAGTTCACCACAGGATAAGAATATAGTTATAGATGGAAAAGAGATACTACTTATGGCATCTAATAATTATTTAGATTTAGCAAATAGACAAGAACTTAAAGATGCAGCAATAGATGGGATAAATAAATATGGTGTTGGAAGTGGTGGCTCAAGACTTACAACAGGAAGTTATCTTCCACATAGAGAACTTGAAGAAAGATTATCAAAATTCTTTAATAGGGAAGATAGTATTATTTTTAATAGTGGGTATACTGCAAATATAACTGTAATCCAAGCTATATGTGATGAAAGTTATATAATATTTAGTGATAGTGAGAACCATGCAAGTATAATTGATGGATGTAGATTATCAAAAGCTAAGATAATAGTTTTTAAACATAATGATATTTTAGAACTTGAAGAAAAACTAAAAATTAATAAGAGTAAAAATATGCTTATTATAACTGAAGGGATTTTTAGTATGAGTGGAGATTTATCACTACTTAAAGAAATTTGTAGATTAGCTAAACGGTATGATACAAAAGTTATGGTTGATGATGCACATGGAATTGGAGTTGTTGGAAAACAAGGAAGAGGAATATTAGATTTTTATAATCTTAATGATGATGTTGATATTTATATGGGGACACTTAGCAAAGCTATTGGAACAGAAGGTGGATTTGTAAGTGGAAAAACTCATATTATAGAATATTTAAAAAATAAAGCAAGAGGATTTATATACTCAACAGCCATAGCACCACATTTATGTATGGCAAGTATAAAAGCACTTGAAATAATGGAGAGAGAAAACTTAACAGAAAAACTTAGGTATAACATAAAATATACAGAGAAAACATTTAAGCAGACTTTTAAAAATATAAAGTGTGATAGTGCAGTGATTAAAATACCAATAGGTGATGAGAAAAAAGCAGTGGAGATAAGCACAAAACTTTTAGATATTGGAATATATATTCCAGCAATAAGATATCCAACAGTTAAAAAAGGTGAAGCAATACTTAGGCTTTGTATTATGAGTTCACATACAGAAGAAGATATAAATAGGGTTTATAAAAGTATACAAAATATAATAGCTTAGAAAATAAGAAGTTTCTCAAAGTATGAGGAGCTTCTTTTATTTTTTTAAAAAATTAGTAGTAAAGATAAGTTTATAGTGAATTATAATACTATAAATAATTGGTTCATATATTTTGTTTATTATTAAAATAAGAAAAATAAAGTTTTTTAGAAATTATGGAACGTTTTAGCTTAGCTATTTGTCTTTAGATATGAAGTACTTCAAAGGGGGGAAAGAGATGACAGATGAGTTGGTTTTTAAGAAAGCTCAAAAAGGGGATAAAGAAAGTTTTAATAAGTTATTAAATCCTATTAAGGGGAAATTATATAGAATATCATTTATGTATATGAAAAATGAGAATGATGCAATGGATTCACTTTCAGATACTTTAGTGAAAGTGATAAATTCAATAGATAAATGTAAAAGTTATAATAGTTTTAACTCTTGGATAAGTACAATACTTGTGAATACATGTAAGAATAATTTGAAAAAGCTTAAAAAAGATACAGTAATACAGATAAGTGAGTTTGAAAATAAGTTAACATATGAGGAAAAAGGCTTTGAAGAGGATAGTGAACTATATATTGCTATAAATTCTTTAAATGACAGGGAAAGAGATTTAATACTTAAAAGGTATATTGATGATATGAGCGTTAAGGAAATATCAAGAGTGAACAGTGTTCCAGAGGGAACTGTAAAAAGTGGACTAAATAGAACACTTAAAAAACTTAAAGCAATTTTAGGAGGGGCATAGTATGAGTTTAAATAAAAATGATATAGATAAAATAAAACTTCCAGATAATTTTGATGAAAAGGTAGATAGTATAGTAAATAAAGCTTATAAAGAAAAGAAAAAGCCAAAGAGAAGAGGTAAAAAAGTAGCAATAGCAGCAGGACTTGCATTTGCTATATCATCAGGACTTATGGCTACAAATCCAGAATATGTTGAAGCTGCTATAAATAAAATTATGGAAGTATTTAAAACTAGAAATTATATGGTTGTTTTAGAGGATGGAACAAAAACATTTGATGGTAGTTATAAAATAAATCATATGGGAGTAGATATAGAACTAGATATTGATACAAGTATTGTAGGAGTTATAAAGATAACAGAAAAACTTGATAGTAGTAATATAAAAGCAGAAGACTTAGGAATCACAGAAGATGATTTTATAGCAAAAAGAGTAAGTGCAGATATTTCATATACAATAGATGGAGAGTCAATGAGTTATGGAAGTAATATGGTCAAAAATTCAGAAACTTCTTATGAGATGGAAACAAAGATAAGAATACCTGAAAATCTTATGGGGAAAAAAGATTTAAATATTGAGGTAGAGATAGATAATTTTAATATACTTAGTAGTTATCCCTTAGATACTAAAAGTAAAACTTTGAATATTCCACTTAAGGCTACCAAAAAAGAGAGTGCGGTTAAGTATATACCAATAGACTATTCATATAAAGCTAGTGGACTTAGAGATACAGAGTTATCAGAGCTTATTGTTCATCCTGATGGATATGTTGAGCTTTTATATGATTTTGGAAGTCATAAAGATAAAGATTATAAAATAACAAAATTTATAATAGAAAATGAAGATGGAACAAGACTTACAGGTGGAGCATCAGGAAAAATGGAAGGTGAATTTGGAAGTAAAGATAAGATAGAAGGTAAGTGGGGACTTTGGAAAAAAGAGTATAATGGGAAAATTACAGGAGATACTTTAAAAGTGATTCCAGTTGTTACTCATAATACTAATGAAAATATAGAAGTAGATGAAGATGAGCCAATTTTAAAAGAAATACAGCCTATAACAGTAAAATTAAAATAGAGATAATAGAAGTTTGCAAAATGATTTGTAGGCTTCTATTTTTATTAGCTTTTAGAATACGTCTTAATGTGGTAAGAGTATAAATTATTATGGTAACGTATTTTAAATTATTAAATTGTGGTAATATATATAATATGATGTAAAGAGTAATAAGCCTATGGTTATTTAAATAGAATAATCATAGGTTTGCTTTATTTAAATATTATGAAAAGTAAAAATGAAAGGAGAATATTCTCATGGAAGATAAGAAAAAAGTTATATTTAGTGGAATTAAACCTTCAGGGGACTTAACACTTGGAAATTACTTAGGAGCTATAAAGTCATGGGTAAGACTTCAAGAAGAATATGAATGTTACTACTGTGTTGTAGACCTTCATGCAATTACTGTTAAGCAATCACCAGCAGAACTTAGAAAAAGAACTTTAGAGATATTAGCTATTTACATAGCGTCAGGAATAGATGTAGAAAACAACACAATGTTTATACAATCACATGTGCCAGCACATGCAGAACTGTCATGGCTTCTAACTTGCAACTCATATATGGGTGAACTTAGTAGAATGACACAATATAAAGATAAGTCACAAAAAGCAGTTGATTCTGGTGAGTCAATAGGAGCTGGTTTATTTAATTATCCAGTTTTAATGGCAGCAGATATTTTAGTGTATCAAACTGATTTAGTTCCAGTAGGTATAGACCAAAGACAACACTTAGAACTTGCTAGAGATATAGCTTCAAGATTCAATGGGGCATATAGTCCTACATTTAAAGTTCCAGAAGGTTATATACCAAAAGTAGGAGCAAAAATAATGGATCTTCAAGATCCAACTAGAAAAATGTCTAAGTCAGAAGAAAATCCAAATGCTTCAATACTATTAATGGATGAACCAGCAGTTATAAGAAAGAAAATTTCAAGAGCTGTAACAGATAGTATAGGTGTAGTAAATTATACAGATGAGCAACCAGGTGTTAAAAACCTTATAAATATAGTTTCAACAATAGAGGGAGTTTCTCCAGAAGAGGTCGCTTCAAGATACGTTGGAAAAGGTTATGCTGATTTCAAGAAGGATGTAGCAGAAGTTATTGTTGCAGAACTTGAGCCAGTACAAAATAAAGTTAAAGACTTACTTGCAAATAAAAAAGAACTTGAGGTAATATATAAATCAGGTGCTGAAAAGGCTAATTATATAGCAACTAAAACACTTAGAAAAGTTCAGAAGAAAATTGGTTTAATACCAAGATAGTAAAGTGTTTAATAAAACAATAGAATAGTAAGAAAATGATAAAATCAGATACATATTTTATGTATCTGATTTTTTTATGTTAACAAATAATTTGCTTGAAAAGTTTGAAAAAGAAGAATTTAAAAATATTTTTTTAAAGAATATATACTATATGACGGAAAAAAATCATTTTTTTATGAAAAATAGATTAATAAAAATTCATAAATATATAAAAAATATACAATTGTGTTTAATTTAATAGATGAATATATATACAAATGTTAAAAAAATGCTTTTAAATTATAAATATGTTAAAATACTAGCTTACTATTGAGGGTATAGTTTAAAAAAGGTAGTTATTTAAGATTTGAATAGAAAAAATCACATTGAAATGGCTAAAATGGGGATTTTTTATATAAAAACGTATAAAAATAAAAAATATGAAAAAAATTTAAAAAATCATAAAAAATGCACTTATTATTATTTAAAAGGTAAAAAATACAAAAAAAGTGATAAATAATCTCAAAATAATTGATTATTTATCAAAAAAGAATGAATAAAAATGAAACACTTTAGTTGAATATTTTGATAGAAAGGAATAATATAAAGACAGATTTGCAAACGAAGTGAATTTTATGTCGAAATATTATTAAAGATATTTGAACAAAAAATTTAAGTCAGTGCATTTAATAATTAAATACATAATGATGGAGGTTTTTTTAATGAAACATTTTAAAATTGCTTGCTCAGAAAAGGCAAGAAAATACTTCTCAACAGAGAGAGAAACAATCGAGTTATATGAAACTGATTTTACAGATGTCGCAGCTGTTGTTTTAACAGAAGAAGATGCTAGTTTAATCAATGTTGTTGATGAAACAAAACTTGGACTTCCAGTTTTCGTTATTACACCAGATGGTGAACTTGATGATGAACTTAGAAAAAAAGTTAGATTTGTTTTAGATCATAATAAATTCAATAGAAATCATTACAGCAGAGAAATAGAAACTGCTGCTGATAGATATGAGGATGAAGCATTACCTCCTTTCTTTAAGACATTACAAAAGTATGTTGAAAAAGGAAGTATAGAATTTGATACACCAGGACATCACGGTGGACAATATTTCAGAAAGCATCCAGCAGGAAGAGCTATGTATGAGTTCTACGGAGAAAATTTATTCCGTTCAGATATCAGTAGTTCAGATGTTGATCTTGGAGATTTATTAATACATGAAGGTCCAGCTGTGGAAGCACAGAAATATGCTGCACAAGTTTATAATGCTGATAAGACTTATTTCGTAATGAATGGGACAAGTACTGCTAACGCAATTGCAATTAGTGCCATCATGGGAAAAGATGATTTAGTATTATTTGATAGAAATAACCATGTATCAAATTATAATGCAGCTTTATCAAAAGTTGGAGGGATTCCAGTATACTTAGAAACTGTAAGAAATCCATTTGGATTTATTGGTGGAATAGATGATCATTGCTTTAATGAAGATTACTTAAGAGCTGAAATAGCTAAAATTGATCCAGAGAGAGCAAAAGAAGATAGACCATTTAGACTTGCAATAATTCAACTTGGTACTTATGATGGAACAATATACAATGCAAAACAAGTTGTTAAGAGAATAGGACACCTTTGTGACTATATCTTATTTGACTCTGCATGGGTTGGATATGAGCAATTTATACCAATGATGAGAGATTGTTCTCCATTATTAATAGATCTTGATGAAAATGATCCAGGTATATTAGTTACTCAATCAGTTCATAAACAACAAGCTGGTTTCTCACAAGCATCACAAATACACAAAAAAGATGCACATGTAAAAGGACAAAGAAGATATGTAAACCATAAGAGATTCAATGATTCTTATATGATTTATTCATCAACAAGTCCATTCTACCCAATATTCGCATCACTTGATGTAAATGCTAAAATGCAAGATGGAGAAATGGGTAAAAAAATGTGGGATGACTGTGTTAAGCTTGGAATTGAAGCTAGAAAGAAAGTTATCGCAAATTGTACAATGATGAAGCCTTTTGTACCAGATATGGTTAATGGGAAGAAATGGGAAGAATACCCAACAGAAGAAATTGCAAGTAACATTGAGTTCTTCAAATTCCACCCAGGTCAAAAATGGCATTCATTTGATGGATATGGAGAAGATCAATACTTTGTTGACCCTAACAAATTTATGTTAACAACACCAGGTATTGATGCTAAGACAGGAAAGTACGAAGATTTTGGTATTCCTGCTACAATCCTTGCTAGTTATTTAGGTGAACATGGAATTACAAGAGAGAAGAGTGATCTTAACTCAATATTATTCCTACTTACACCTTCAGAAACTTCAACAAAAATGAATAACTTAGTTGCACAAATAGCTATGTTTGAAAAATTAGTTGAGTCTGATGCACCATTAAAAGAAGTTTTACCTAAAATATATGCTCAAAATATCGAAAGATATAAAGGCTATACTATAAGAAGACTTTGCCAAGAGATGCATGATTTCTACAAAGATAATAATGCAAAACAATATCAAAAGCAATTATTTAGAAGAGAAACTTTACCAGAGATTGCAATGTCAGCATATGACGCAAGAGAAGCTCTAGTTAAGAATGATGCTAAACTTGTTGCAGTTGATGAAATTCTTGGAGAAATAGCATTACAAGGAGCACTACCATATCCACCAGGAATCTTATGTGTTGTACCAGGAGAAAGATGGACAGAAACTGTTCAGAAGTATTTCTTAATTCTTCAAGATGGTATTAACAATTTCCCAGGATTTGCACCAGAAATTCATGGTGTTTATTTAGAGCAAGAGGGAGATAAGGTTAGAGCATATGGTTATGTTTATGATGACCAATACACAAAATAATTTAAATATATAATAAGCTATTCATATTGTAGGATATCATATTATATATTAGATGTTAAAATTTAATAATGAATGATATCCTATGATATTTATATAAAGCACTAATAAATATTATAGGAGTAATGATAAAATGAGCACAGCAAAAGCACAAACAAAAAAAATGAACGTTGTCCAGCTGACAATACTTACAGGTATTAACATGCTTGGATCAGGAATCATAATGCTTCCTTCACAACTTGCAAAAGTTGGAACGATGTCAATACTATCATGGCTTGTAACAGCTATCGGAGCTACAGCACTTGCATATTCATTCGCACAGTGTGGTATCTTTAGTAAAAATAAAGGAGGAATGGGTGGATACGCAGATTATACATATGGAAAATCAGGTAACTTCTTAGCTAACTATACATACGCAGTATGTCTTGTTATATCGAACGTTGCGATTTCTGTATCTGTAGTTGGGTATGCGGTCGTATTCCTTGGAGTTACACCATCACCAGTTCAAACTGGTATATGGGTAATCGTTACTATTTGGATTTCAACAATCCCTAACTTTATTAGTCCAAAAATGACTGGTA
>NZ_CAMQRY010000024.1 GCF_947036855.1 uncultured Clostridium sp. | reverse complement strand
GTTACTTCTGTAATTTCATTTTCTAAAGTTTCAAGATTACTATCCTCTACTAAAATATAAATTTTAACTCCATCAGTAAATTCTGTATCTTCTATATGCCAACTATTTTGACCACAAATATATTGAATTTTTCCATATAAATCATATTCTATTTCAATCGCAACTCTTGTTCCATCAACCTTTTCTACAATTCCAGCAGCTTCTATTGCAATAACCGCTCCCTTTGTATAAGCTCTAGTAAGTCCACCTGTTCCAAGTAGCACCCCACCAAAATATCTTGTAACTACTACTGCACAGTCTGTTATACCTTGCTTTTTCATAACTTCAAGAATAGGAATTCCTGCTGTTCCCTGTGGCTCTCCATCATCTGAATATCTTTGTATCCCCATATTTTTACCTATTACATAAGCAAAGCAATTATGCCTTGCCTGCTTATGCATAGATTTTATTTCGGCTAAAAACTCTTTTGCCTCTTCTTCTGACTCAACTCTTTTTACATATCCTATAAACTCAGATTTTTTTTCCTGAAAACTATCTTCTGCTCTCATTTTAACTGTTATATATTTACTCATTATTTCATCCTTTCTGCTAGAATTTCTTCTATACTAGATACTCCTTTTTCTATCTTCTCATAATCAATCTCTGAAAAACCAATTTTAAAGCTTTTTTTTCCACCTTTTGGATTATGATAATAAAGAATCCCTGGAGTTATAATTATTTTCTTTTCAATAAGCTTGTAGAAAAGTTCCTTTGCATCAATATTTACTTCTTTCTTAATATCTAAGAATATATTCAGACCACCTCTTGGTCTTACAAAGTTAACATATTCACCAAGTTTTTTATTTATAAGATTTAAAACAAACTCATATCTATTAGAATACTCTTTATTTAAAACTTCTATGTGTGTTTTCCAGTATCCTTTACTAATATATAGCTCTAATGCCCTTTGCATCAAACTTGATGTTGATATATCACTACTAGCTTTTGTATGTTCAAGAGTTTCAGAAAATTTATCTGGTGCTATAAGATATCCAACCCTAACACCTGGAAGAAATATCTTTGAAAAACTTTTTATATAAATAACTCTTTCTTCATCTAATGCTCTATATGGAATATGATCAAAATCATCTTCATATCTAAGCTCTGATAAATAGTCATCTTCTAATATATAAAAATCATACTTTTTAGCAAGTTCTACAATTCTCTTCTTTTTCTCTAAACTACAAGTAACTCCTGTTGGGTTTTGAAAATAACTCATAGTATATAAACATTTTATTTTATATTTTTTAAGAATCCTCTCAAGTGCATCAACATCCATACCATCCGACTCCATCTTTATTTCAAAAACATTGGCTTTTCTAAGTTTAAAAACTGCAAGTGCCCCTGAATATGTTGGTTTCTCAACTACAACACAATCATTAGTATTAACTAAAGCCTTTGAAACAATATCAATTCCTTGCTGTGCTCCTGATGTAATTAACATATTACTAAGCGAATTTTTTCCATCCCAAAACTCATTATTTATAACTTCCCTAAGTTTGCTATAACCTTGTGAATCATTGTAACTTAAAGCAAGTATTCCATCTCTTGTTAAAACTTCATTAAATATTTCTTTTAGCTTGTCTACTTCAAAGAAGTTAGGACTAATTATCTCTGATGTTAAATCTATAAATTCACTTCTATCACCCATACTTAGTGATTGAAAAATTTCATTATATTCCTTTCTAAAGCTCTTTATAGACTCTCTCTTTCTTGCATAACTTCCGCTTCCCTGACTTTGATATAAATATCCCTCTTGTGAAAGTTTCTTATATGCTGCTATAATAGTGTCTTTATTAACTTTTATGAAGGCAGATAGCCCTCTTATAGTTGGCATTTTCTCACCATCTATAACAGAACCATCTTCTATAAGACTTTTTATATGTTCAGCTATATCAATATATTTATGACTTTCCTCTTTAAACTCTAAAATAAATTTCTCATAATTCTTACTTGCCATAATAATATGTTAACTCCTCTATAATCTTTTGCCCTTCACTACTGTAACAAGTCCTTGTTTTTCTTTTTATTATTTCTCTAATAGCTAATTCTCTTAATATTTTATCAAACTCTATAGAAACTGTTTTAAATTCTTTTTTACCTTTTAACTCTTCAATACTTAATGCTTCTTTTTCTTTTTTTATTATATTAATTAAAAGTTTTGAAACTTTTTCTATATTTTTTGAAAGAAAATTTTCTGTATAATCAATAAGATTTTCAATTGCAGGCTTCCCACCTTGTTCTACAACTTTATCAATACACTCTTTAAACTCATCATCAAGATTTATAGCCATTGTAAGAGGATCGCTACTTATTAAGTATCCATTTATATTCAGGTAAATTTTAGCAATACTTTCTCCAAGCTTTAATGCACTGTAAATAGCATTATAACTTTTACCATTACTTATAGCTTTATCACATAAACCTTTAGCCCTTATTAAATCTCCAAGATAAGCAAGGTTCCATCTATCCTTATCTGTTGCATTTAAAAACTTATAATAATTATATCTATCAACAACATCTAAATCCTTGCCTATAACAAGCTTAGATGACACAAGTTTCCTATGTAATTTTCCTCCACCTATAAAATTATCTCTAAATTCTATAAACTCACTTTTTGATAAAAAATTCATATGAACATCTATTCCATATTTTTCTCCAAAAACATCCTTCATACAGCATGCTTCATCTTTTAATATAACAAACATATCTATATCAGAATTTTTCCAAATATCTCCTGTTATTATACTTCCAAATACAGTTACTCCTAAAACATCACTATTACTAGCTAAGTCTTCAATTACTCCATTATAAGCATGTTGATACTCCTTTATACTTTTCAAAGCTACGCCTCCTTATTTTCTCTACTATCTATTATTATAATTTTTTTCACTCTTTGTAACAACCTATTATGAATCCTTTTTATATAAATCAATATTTCCACTACTTTCAAGCATATATTCAATTTCTCTTTTGCATAATTCAAGTCCTATCTCGGTCTGATCTATAAGCTTTTCTGATAATTTCAAAGCTTTCCTAACTTCATGCTTCTTTGAATATACATTACTAGCAAAATCATTTGCAACACTTGCCATATTAGCTGCTGAACTACTCATAAGTGCAACAATATCAACCGCTGGCTTAACTTTCCAATCGTAAAAATTTTTATACGTTTCATTTATAGTTAAAGATGCTAAATTACCATTAAGTCTTCTAATATTATCAAATGTCTGTTCAAGCTCTGAAATTTTTTCATTTAAACATTCTAACTCACTCTTATACTCAATCTCACTGTTCTCATTATTTTTACTACTCAAATATTCCACCACCTAAAATTTAATCACATAATATCTATATTTTAAGTAAATGAAAAAATTCATAAAAATAAAGAAAGCTACCATTTTAATTATGATAGCTTTCTAATATATTTACATTACTTTATTTCAAATTTCACACATTTGTTTTTAACTTCTTTATCAACCTGTGCCTTAATATAAGTACCATCATCTCTATAATCTTCCTCTAAGATATTTGCACCTCTATGAAGATATGCAACAACTTGTTGGTCACTATATGGAATCATATATTCTCTAAGAACTGGTTTATCTGGTAACTGATCTTCAATTTCAAGTAATAAATCATCAAGATTAATTCTTTCAACTGCTGAAATAGCTACAACTTTATATTTATCTTTATAAAGTTCTTTAAGTTCATTTAATCTCTCTTCTGAAATTAAATCAATTTTATTTAAAACTAAAATAGTTGCTTTCTCCATTGCTCCAAGTTCTGTTAAAACTTCTTCAACTGCTTCAACTTGTAACTCTGCATCTTCTGAAGATGCATCAACAACATGTGCTAGTATATTAGAGTATATAACTTCTTCTAAAGTTGATTTAAAAGCTTCTACAAGTTCATGTGGAAGTTTTTTAACAAATCCAACTGTATCAGTTAAAGTTATAGGAATATTACTTGGAAGATTTACAGCTCTTGTTGTTGTATCAAGAGTAGCAAATAACATATCTGCTTCAAATACTTTTGCCTTAACTTGATTGTCCTGTGCTGCAAAATCACAAATAGTATTTCTAAGAGTTGATTTACCTGCATTTGTATATCCAACAAGTGAAACTTGTGGTATATTTTGCTTATTTCTCTTCTCTCTTTGAACTTCTCTAGTTTTCTTAATTTTCTTAAGCTCTTTTTGAAGTTCCACTATCTCATCTCTAATTTTTCTTCTATCTATTTCAAGTTTCTTTTCTCCTGGACCTCTTGTTCCAATTCCTCCACCTGTTCTAGATAAAACTGTACCAAGTCCTGTAAGTCTTGCAGTTCTATATTTAAGCTGTGCAAGTTCAACCTGAATTTTTGCTTCTCTACTTTTAGCTCTTCTTGCAAATATTTCAAGAATTAAAGTAGTTCTATCTATAACTTTAACCCCTGTAGCACTTTCAAGATTTCTAACTTGTGAACCTGATAATTCATCATCAAATATAATTAAGTTTGCTCTAAGTTCTTGTCTTAGTCTTGCAACCTCAAATGCTTTTCCTTTTCCAATGTAGAAAGCAGTATCAATTTTACTTCTGTTTTGATATACAACCTCAACTACTGGAATATCACAAGCCTTTGCAAGTTCTTTAAGTTCAACTAAACTATCTTGTGAATCAGTTCCAACAAGAATAGCTTTTTCACTATCATCTTCTCTTGCATCACTTGTTTTAATAAGTTCCTCGATATGAGTAATCTTATCAAGTGCATTAATGCTAAGTGCCTGTTCTGTTGTTACATGTGGATATTCTTCACATAAAAGAACATCATTTAAAACTGTACAAAAACCAACTGATAAATCTTTAACTTTTTCATCTTCAAGAGCAATTGCTACAATTGCATCAAGTTTTAACTTTAAAAGTGCTGATACATCAAGTGCTGATAATCTACAAATTCCATTTGGGTGAGTATGTACTATCTTAATTCCTGATAATTTCTTCTCATTAATATCAATAAGTGGAATCTCAACGCTTGTAGAATCCCCTATTGCAACACTAATAACTTTACCTTTTCTGTTTATAGCTACACTTACTTCTCTATCAATATAACTACTAACCATTGCTATTATATTTACTATTTCTTGTGTACAAACACTATGTTTTGGAACAACCATATCATAAATCTTCTCTAGTTCATTAATCATAGTATTTCTAACACCATTTGTTTTTCCATATATCATACTAAATCACTGCTACTCAAAATATAGACAAATATATCCATATCGAGATTTTTACTGCTTCTTCGCACCTTGTTTTGCCGAAGCTACTCCAATTTGATATAGTACTATGTAAACACTAAAGTAATTCACATAAAAGTAAAGTTTTTGTTCTCTACTTTTCCACAGTCATAAACTCCGAACTAGCCATCCGTACATATACAAATATCTATTTTATATTAGATAATTTTGTATTCTTTGCAATCTCTTAGATTATATGAAGCCTGTAAATCTCTATCACACACATAGCCACAATCACATTTATACATTCTATCTGATAGTTTTAAATCAGATTTTATATTTCCACAACTATTACAGAGTTTAGATGATGGAAACCACCTACTCACTCGTCTTATTTCTATTCCATTTTGTTTAGCTTTTGAAATAAGTTTAGTTATTAAATCATATAGTTTTTGTTTTGCTATTGCTTTTGATAGATGCTTATTCTTCATTATTCCACTAATATTTAAATCTTCAATAGTTATAAAAACTGGTTTGATTTTCACAAGTTCTGCAACTATTTTATTATTATAATCTTTCCTAATATTAGTTAACCTTTGATAATATCTTTGTACTTTAACTATCTGTTTTTGGATATTTTGTCTAGTAACTTCTCCTTCTTCTTTATTTTTTCTTAATTTTAAACTTTCATATTTTCTTGAAAGAGTTCTTTTTTCTTTATTAAGTTTTCTTTCTATTCTTTTTACTTTTGAAGCCTTATTGATATTTTCAAACTTTATATTATTACTTGCTATCAGCGTATCTTTAATACCTAAATCTATTCCAATTCCACAAGAATAAGGCTTATAGTTAATTATTTCTTTAACTTCCATCAATACTGATACAAAATACCTTCCAGCTTTTTTAGAAACTGTACCACTTTTAACAATACCATTTGTAGGTATATAACCAAATTCTTTTAACCTTACCCATTTTAAAGTAGGAATCTTTAATCTATATCTATCTATTTTCCAATCAGTTTTATTATTCTTTGGAAAATAAATACTAACATCTTGATTTTTCTTCTTTTTAAATCTTGGAAATCCACTAAGTCCTATAAAAAATCTTTTAAAGGATGTTTCTGCATCACACATAGCTTTTTTCCTAGCTTTAGAACCACTAGTATTTATCCATGAAAACTCTTCCAATATCTTAACTTCGTTATTAATATATTTATCAAAGCTATTAGCACTCATAAAAGCATCTTTTTTATCAATTTTTTCTTCTTTAAAGTCATTGTACAATTCAATATTTTTAGCTACATAAGAGTTGTATAAATATCTACAAACTCCTATACTTTGCTCTATTTTATTTTTCTGTTGCTCTGTTGGTTTTATCTCTGTTTTGAAAGCTTTTAGCAAGTTCTTTATCCTCCTCTAGCTTATTCTTATACCTTTTCACTTCATATATTTTACATAAAATATAAAGTTATACCTTAAACTATTGTTTTCATATCAAAAACTTTATATTCAAGATATTTGTCATAAGTATAATATTTTCTACCAGTAAGAGTTCTTTTAGCTACAAGCAACTTATTTCTATCTAACATTGTATTGCTACTGCTTTAACAGATATATTTATTCTTTTGCAAATTGACTATATTTATAGTTCTGGCATATTCTCAGTGTTTATGTTAATTAACGCCTTTGAGTACATTTTAACACACTTAATTAAATTCATTTATATTTTCAATAACTATCCTTAATCTCATTTTTGTATTTTAAAGAACTTAAGTATATTCTTGACAATATTCTATTAATTTTATAATATAAATACAATATTGTAAATAGACTCTGTCTATTACAGCAAGCTACATTTATTATATTACTATATAAAAATTTGGAGGTTTCACCATGGATAATAAAGAAAGAAATATTCTTCTTACAGAAGAACAAATAGCAAAACAAATTAAAGTTGTTGGTAAAATAATTGCTAATGATTATAAAGACAAGCCAATATATGTACTTTCATTATTAAGAGGAAGTTTTATATTTGCTGCTGATTTAGTTAGAGCAATTGATGGAAAAGTTCAAGTTGGATTTATGACTACTTCAAGTTACGGACATGGAGAAGAAAGTACAGGAAATGTACAAGTTGTAAATGATATCCCAGATAACATCAAAGGATTAGATGTTCTAATTGTTGATGATATTATTGATACAGGAATTACAATGGATTATGTTGTAAATCATGTTAAAAATCTTGGAGCTAATTCTATTAAAATATGTACTTTACTAGATAAGCCATCAAGAAGAACTAAATCTTTAACACCAGATTACTGTTGTTTTGAAATTGAAGATTTATTTGTTGTTGGTTATGGATTAAATTATGGTGATTTCTATAGAAATGTACCATATATATTTAACTGGGAAAATTAATAAGTTTTAAGGCTATATTAGGTAGATATTTTTCTCTACTTAATATAGCCTTTATTTATTTTCTCTTTTAATTTGAATAGTAACTTATCAACTCAATTATTTCTCAATTTTATATTCCTAATCTAAAAAATCTGTTCCAAGCTCTGGTAAATCAGGAAGAGTTATATCTCCAGCATCTTCAAGTGGATTTGTACTCTCCTCTATTTCAGTTCCATTTTGATCGTAATCATCTGTCATTGCTTCTTTTATAGCATCCACACCTATACTTGTTCTTGGTACTTCTCCAAGTATCAAATTATCTGCTATTGGAATTTGATGTTTAACTTCAACTTCTCTACTTTGCATAGGTAACACTATTTTTAAATTTGTTATAAGATTTATATAAATCTTATGTCTAGTTTGATTTATACCAGCACTTTCAAAACTTGACTCATAACTTGTTTGTATTCTACCAATCGGCTCCATTTTAACTGTTATAGATGGTCCAAAATATGCTAAAATATTATTCTTCATAGCATAACCTAAAGGTATCTTCACTCCTACCGTACCAATATCTTCTATATCATTTTGTGCTTCTATTGCAACTTTTGTAGCTAAAGCATTCAATTTTATAGTATCTGCTTGAACCATTGTAATCTTTCCTAGTTCATCCTTATCAATCTCCATAATTTCATCATAAACAAATCCATCAGTATAAATATTTCCTATATTATCATTTATTATGTCCACCGCCTTCGCTCTCATTTCAGCATCTGCAACTAATAAAACTGTTGGTGCTATTACCTTGTCAAAATAATATATAAAACTTATAAATATAATTCCAAGACTTATTACAAGTAAAGAAATATATAATCTTATCTTATATTCAATTACATATTTACTTCTTTTTTGTTTTAGATACAAATTGTTCACCCACTTTTATCTTTTTCTTTCTATTATTAATATGCTATAATAATATAGAATATTTTGTATTTTTAATAGATATAAGGGGTGTTTAAAGTTAATTCATTAAAAATTAATACTTTAAACTTAAAAAATTAAATTAGGAGGAAATTATGACTGAAGACAGAAATAAAAAGAAACCTAAAAAAAGAAGTGAGCGAAATAACTCTAAGGGGAAGAAGATTTTTAAAATTGTTTCTCTAACTTTAATGTTTTTAGTACTTACAGCTATTGTTACAGTTGCAGGCTATGCTTTTGCAGTTATTAAGGATACTGAACCTTTAGACCTTAAACAAGTAACTGGACTTGCCGAGCAATCAACTATTTACGATTCAGATAAAAAAATAATGGATAAATCTCTGACAAGTGATGAAGAAAGAGAGTTATTAAATTCTAAAGATATACCACAAGTACTTAAAGATGCTTATGTATCTATAGAAGATGAAAGATTTTATGACCATCAAGGTATTGATGTCAAAAGAATACTTGGTGCTTTTGTTTTCAATGTAAAATCTGTGCTTTCAGGGAGTGATACACTACAAGGTGGTTCTACTCTTACACAGCAACTTATAAAAAATACTGTTCTTACAAATGAAAAATCTATTGTAAGAAAGATTAAGGAAGCATACTTATCAATAGAACTTGAAAATCAAATGTCTAAAGATGAAATTTTAACTGCTTACCTAAATACAATACCTTTAGGTGGTATTCAATATGGTGTTGAAACTGCATCTCAAAGATATTTTAATAAAAATGCTAGTGAACTTAATTTAATTGAATCAGCTTATCTTGCTGGTATTACACAATCACCTGGTTCACTAGATGCTTTTACAGAAAAGAACATTGCAGACCCAAGCCGTTATATTACAAGGGTTAAAACTGTTTTATCTAAAATGCTAGAACTTGGGAAAATAAGTGATTCTGAACATAATACAGCGATTGCCGACTTAGATGGTGGAAAACTTGTATTTACAGAAACAGTACGTAAAAGTTCTTTTAATTATGAATGGTTCACAAGACCTGCTCTTGAGCAAGTTGAAGAAGATTTAATTTCTAAGCTTGGTTACACAAAAGAAGAAGCTAAACATATGGTTGATAAAGGTGGTCTTGAAATTTACACAACAATGGATAGAAAACTTCAAGATTCAACTCAAGAGGTACTTAATAACAGATCAAACCTTGGTATACCAGGTTCTGATATTATTAATGAAGATGGAATTCCAACACTTCAAGCTTCAGCCGTTATAACTGATTATAAAACTGGTCAAGTTAAAGCAATGGTTGGAGGGCGTGGTGATCAACCTGGCGCTTCACTTAATAGAGCTTATGATGTTTTAAAATCTACTGGTTCATCATCAAAACCACTTACTGCTTATGCACCAGCTATTGATACAAAACTTTTAAATACGGTATCAGTATTTGATGATGCTCCTTTTGAGCCTGAGCTTAAAAAAAGATATGGAAGCCCTGGACCAAATAACTATGGTGGTGGTTTTAGTGGTTATACAACACTTAAAGAAGGTATTAAAAGATCACTTAACCCTATAGCTGCTAAAACAGTTGATAAAGTTGGACTTAAAACAGCCGTTTCATATGGTGAAAAATTTGGCTTAACATATGGAGAAGGATCTAAAACAATATCTGCTACTGCACTTGGTGAATTCCAAAACGCAGCAAATGAACCCGATGGTGGAAATGCTTATCAAATGGCAAATGCCTTTGGCGCTTTTGGTAATGGTGGTATTGTTACAGAAGGGACACTTTACACAGAGGTTAAAGACTCTACTGGTAAAGTTATTTTAAAGGCTGAACCAAAGAAAACTCAAGCTGTTTCTGAGCAAACTGCTTATATATTATATGATATGATGCGTGGTTCTGTTGCTTCAACAGCTCATGTTTCTGGAATTTCAACTGTTGGAAAAACTGGAACAACAACAGATAATAAAAGTTATTTATTCTCTGGACTTACACCTTATTATTCTGCATCTGTTTGGATTGGATATGATAAGCCTCAACCACTTCCAGGTGGTAGTACGCACACAGCTGGAAAGCTTTTTGGTAAAATAATGAATCCAGCACATGCAGGTCTTGCAAAAACTAGTGGAATTAAAAGACCTACTGGAATTATCAATATTACAGCATGTGCAGACTCTGGATTAATTCCAACTGCTTTATGCTCTAGAGATTCTCGTGGTAGTAGAGTTGTTAGTGGACTTGGACTTCCTGGTTCACAACCAAAATCATATTGTGATAATCATGTATCTGTAAAAATTAATAAACTTAACAATATGCTTGCTAATGCAAATACTCCTGCTTCTTTAATAGAAGAAAGAGTTTTCATAAAAAAAGATTATATTCATCGTGGTGTTGGAATTAAAGATTATCAGTATTTAGCACCAAGTGCTGCTGATACTATGACAGAAATTCCAGTGGAAGAAACTGAAGATCCAGATTTAGAAAATCCTGATGGTGGAATTACACCTGATGGTGATGGAACAGTGGAACCTGATACAGATGGTGGAGCTACAACTCCTCCTATAAATCCTGTTCCCCCTAATCCACTACCTCCTGTTCCTCCAGTAACTCCTCCTACACCACCAAATCCTACTCCTCCAGCTGTTGGGTAAGATTATATTATATTTAAAGGCGATAAATTTTATTTATCGCCTTTTTATTATAGTTTTTTATAAATTGCTTATACTATATTTGTACCCTTAAAACATTTTTAACTTATTCCATAAATAAAATTGCATTTATGTTTTTTTATATTTTCTAGCAATTAACTGAAAAGCTTTATTTTTAGCCATTTATATTTATTTCTAAAGTATAATAAATAATTTAAAAATAAATAATATGACACTTCTCTGTTATCTCCTTGCAATATTTGTCGAAATATATTACAATTTTAATATATTAAGGGACTATTTTTTTATTTATACATCAATATAGGAGGTATTATTTTATGGATTTATTAAATAAGTTAGTTGTTAGTGCTAATGATGTTCTTTGGAGCTATGTGTTAATTTTTTCACTACTAGCACTCGGAATTTACTTTACTTTTAAAACAAAATTTGTTCAGTTTAGATATATAAAAGAAATGTTTAGATTGCTTGGTGATGGATTTGGAGATTCTAAGGATAAAGAAAAAAAAGGAATTTCATCATTTCAAGCTTTTTGTATAAGTACAGCCTCTAGGGTTGGTACTGGAAATATTGCTGGTGTAGCTATCGCAGTTTCTGTTGGTGGTGCCGGTTCTGTCTTTTGGATGTGGCTTATAGCACTTATTGGTTCTGCTTCTAGTTTTGTAGAAAGCACACTTGCACAAATTTACAAAGTTAAAGATGGAGATAGTTTTAGAGGGGGACCTGCTTATTATATGGAGAGAGCCTTAAATAAAAGATGGATGGGAGTATTATTCTCTATACTTATAACTATCTGTTTTGGATTTATATTTAATGCTGTTCAATCTAATACAGTATCTCAATCATTCTCTGTTGCTTTTGGAGTTAATGAATTATATGTTGGAATTGGTCTTGCAGTTTTAACAGCCATTGTTATATTTGGTGGAGTTCACAGAATTGCAAAAGTTTCTGAAATAATAGTGCCTATATTTGCAGTTGCATATATTTTAGTTGCTATTGTAGTTATTCTTATGAATATAACTCATATTCCATCAGTGTTTGGTGAAATATTTGGTGGTGCTTTTAACTTTAAAGCTGCTGGTGGTGGACTTTTAGGTGCTGCTATTATGCAAGGTGTTAAAAGAGGATTATTCTCTAATGAAGCTGGAATGGGTAGTGCTCCAAATGCGGCTGCTACTGCTGAGGTCTCTCACCCTGTTAAACAAGGACTTATTCAAACACTTGGAGTATTTACAGATACTCTTGTAATTTGTACTTGTACAGCATTTATTATCCTTATAAGAGATAAGGTTAACTTTGATTCAATACTTGCTGCTAATGGCGTAGTTAATCCTACTGGTGTTCAATTGACGCAATACTCTCTTGAATCACACCTTGGAATATTTGGAACTTACTTCATAGCTATTTGTATATTATTATTTGCATTTAGTTCGGTTGTTGGTAACTACTATTATGGACAGTCAAACATTGAATTTATGTGTGGTGAAAATAAAACTATATTAAATATCTATAGATTCCTTGTTGTTGCTATGGTTCTATTTGGAGCTGTTGCAAGAGTAGAACTTGTTTGGAATTTAGCCGATCTCTTTATGGGACTCATGGCAATTCTAAATATGATAGCAATTGCTCTACTTGGAAAAATTGCATTTAAAGCACTTGATGATTATAGAAGTCAAAAGAAACAAGGTATAAAAGAACCTGTATTTAAAGCTTCTACAATACCAGAAGTTAAAAATACAGACCATTGGAATTAAACAATATATAAATTTTTACTTAACTGCTTCTAGGCTATTAATACCTTGTAAGCAATTATCTAAAAGTGGGATGTATCAAATTTTGATACATCCCACTTTTTCTTTTATTTTTAAATTATTAATTTCAAATTTTCAATCTATATTAATCTCTCAAATGCTATTTCTTTACTAACCTTCATAATATCTTTTTCAATTACTACTTTAAATATTCTAGGACAACTTTCCTCTCTCCACTTTTTCATATATCCTGAAGTAGCTTTTGCAGCATAATAAAAAATTTCATCATATTCATCAGAAAATTCTAAAAAATTATCTATACTTTCTTCATCCATTATAAGTAATTCACTTGGCACATTTTGAATTACTGGAAGCAAATATTTTATAGGGATTATGCACGGGTATTTCTTATTAGATTTCACTATCTTACTTTCAAATAATAATCTTTTAACTATTAAGTTCTCTTTCAAATCTTCGCTTATGTCAGCTCTAAACTTCAAAGTTCCTAATTTATCACTTTCTATTTTAAACTTAAGCATTTTTATATCCTTTCTTTAATAATAATATATATATTATAAATTTTATTGCATAATATTTCAAACTTATTTATATTTTTCTATCTATTTTGACTAAATATAAGTATATTTTTAGTTCTGGTTTATTATTGATATATTTTGGGCTATAATGTATATATAGGATATCATAATTTTAAGGAGGTCTACTAATGAGATTATCACAATTATTAGAAGAAAAAAGAAAAGCTAAGAAAAGACAAGCAATGGCAAAAACTGCAAAAACTGTTGGAATAGCTGCTGCTATAGGAACATCAATCGGAGCTATTGGTGGATTATTATTTGCTCCTAAATCTGGAAAAGAAACTAGAGAAGATATAAAAAATACAGCTATAGATGCTAATGAAAAATTAAAAGTTAAAGCTTCTGATGCTAAGGTTAAATTAAGTGAAACTATTAAATCACAAAAAGAAAACCTTACAGATGCTAACTGTAAAATTAAAGGCTACTTAAAAAACAAAAAATCAAACTCAGAAGAAGTTGAAGCTATTGAAGAAACTCAAGTTACTGAAACTGCTACAAATGAAAATTCTGATGATGTACAAGCTTAATTTTTTATAAATTAAGAGGAGGATTTTATGACATTTACACTTAATACTTCAGATTTATTATGGGGACTACTTGGAATACTTGTTGCTATCGCTCTTGTATGTTTAATAATCGCTTTAATAAATTTAATAAAGGTTCTTAAAAATGTTAATTCTTTAATTAGCTCAAATAAGGATAACCTTGATCAAACACTTGGAAATGTTGCACATATTTCTGAAAATGCTAAGGATATTAGTGATGTAGTTACAGAAACTACCGCTGATGTTATAGTTGCTAAGGAAAATCTTGCAGGACAACTTGAAACGCTAAAAGATATCGTTAATATAGTAATGGGTGTTTTTTCAAGAAAGTAAAAAAAAAAGCTAGGCGTATCCTAGCTTTTTTTATATACTATCTTTTATTTTATCTGTGTTATTTTTACCATATAATTTTTCTAAAAGATACATACTGCCTTCCATAACTCCTTTAGCACCTTTTAAAAGAAGAAACTTCCCATTATCTATATAATGACTATCAACAAAATTTATTTTCCATAATTGTTCTTTATAAATTTCTCGTTGCTCCTTAGTTAAGATAACTTTCATACCTTTTAAATATTCAAGTTCTAATAAAATCGATATAGCTGAATCCATTACAACTACATTTTTTGAACTATCTATCATTTTCTTGAATATTTTTTTAGTTGTTTCATTTTCTTTTATTATATCAATTCCATCCAAAAATATTACAACATCATATCTCTTTCTTGAAGAAAGAATTTCATCTACTTTAAATTCCAATCCAATATTACTTTTAACAATTTCAGTTTTTGATATTACATCTATCTCTACAGCACCAATTTTTTCTTTATCACACTTACTTAAACACTCTGCTATAAATCCAAGTCTTGATAAACTTACACCATTAAATGCTACGATTCCAATTTCTATTTTACTTATATTTCTTTTTTCCGTAAATTCCTGTTTTTTAAGTCTGTAACTTTTAGGTGTTGTTTCTTTAAATCCAAGTTTTATAAGTGTATTTTCTGCTACTTTATTATTAGCTTTTTCTACTATAACTTCACCTGAAAACTCATAAAAATAATATTCTAATAAAAGTTTTATGGCTTCGCTTCCATATCCATTCCCTCTATACAATGCTTGTATCTTAACATTTAATCTTGCAATCTTATTTGCTGAGTCATAACCATGAAAACTTACTTCACCTATTGGAACTCCGTCATTTCTATATACTAGACAGTAAAAATTTTTACCATCTGTTGGGCTAATCATTTTTTTGAAAAATGTAGCTTTATGCCTATCCCCTAACTCATATACTCCACCAATATCTTTCATAGTGGCATAATCTGCCCAAAGTTTTTTTGTAAACTCTAGTTCTCCAAATTTAGGTTTTTTTATGTACACTAGATTTCCACATCTTTTATATTCTTCACTTTTACTACTCATAAAATCACATCCAATCAAAGCTTATATTCTATAAGTAAAATTATACCATACATTCAACATTTATAATCTTATGTTATATCAAATAAACTTTTTTCTAAAAGAAAAAGCTATCTATTGAAATTATTTCAATAGATAGCTTAATTTTTAAAACCAAATTGCCATTTCTCTCTCAGCACTTTCTGGTGAATCTGATGCATGTACAGAATTCTCTCTAAATGAAAGGGCATATTTTTCTCTAATAGTCCCTTCAGATGGATTTTTTGTTGCTCCATTTAATTCTCTTATAATAGCAATTGCATTTTCACCTTCTAACTCTAAAGCTACTAATGGGCTTCTTCTTATATATGCTATTAAACCTTCGAAGTAATCTCTTCCTTCGTGTTCTTTGTAATGTTGAACTGCTTTCTTTTGTGAAACTTGTTCCATTCTAATATTCACAACTCTAAGTCCCGCTCTTTCATAAATGTTTATTATTTCTCCAACTAAATTTCTCTCTACTGCGTCTGGTTTTACAAGAACTAAACTTCTTTCCATTCGATTCATCTCCTAGCTAATTAATTTATTTTCTTATTATATATCCTATTACTTATTAGTTCAAATTGTTAATTTTAAATTAATATTTTTTTTTTTAAGCTTTTAGCATACAAATTTATATTTTTCTGATAATATTTATTTATATTTATTCACTAATAAGGAGTTATTTATACATGGTAAGAAAAAGTTTAATAATTAAAGGGAAGGTCCAAGGTGTGGGGTTCAGATTTTTCAATAAGCTATCTTGTAATGGTTTAATGCTAACTGGCTTTGCAAAAAATTTAGATAATGGTGATGTTCTCGTAGAAGTTCAAGGAAATTTATCTGATATTGATAAACTTATAAATATACTATATAAGGGTAATGGCTTTTGTAAAACATCTTCCATTAAAATTACAGATATTCCCTTAAACCATAATGAAAAAAATTTCAACATGTATTAAAAAGCAAAAAAAAACTATGAAATCCATAGTTTTTTTTACAATTCATACCAAAGTTCTTCTATACTCTCATACTCTTCAAACATATCATCTAGAAATTCATTCGCAATATCTAAATCCCATATTTCAAATCTTTTTTTCTTTATAAGGCTTATGATATTATCTTCTTTTATACCTTTTGTAATAATCGTTTCATTACACTTATCTATATATTCTATACATATTGGAGAAACTGTATTTTCAATTTCTATACTTTTTACTCTTTCGTTATCTTCATTTCTAAAGTCTATAATCATCCTTGAGGCTGTCCTAAGTTTATTTAAAAATTCACTATGCCATATCTCTCCATAGTTAAACCATACATCATATGTTGTCTCAAAACTATCGGCAAATTTAAACATAATCAAAAATAAAATACAGTTATCCGTACCAAGTATTGCATTTTTTAATGCCATTACATCTGTTTCTTTTAAATTTTCTAAAACATCTGAATAATCTTTTACAAAAAATATAGGTACATCTTCACCTTCAAGTTCAACTAAAAGTGGTATTATACTACCAATTTCTCTTTCGTTTAATATATCATTAACTATTAAGTCTTTCACTTACCCACCTCCATTTTGTCCTACAATATGCAATTATAAATTAAATTTCAAAATTTTACAATAAACAAAAAAAAGCACAGAAAACATCTGTGCTAAAGTAATTAAATTTTAAAATCCTGTTTTTTACTTTTAAAATATTCTTGTACTTCTCTATCACTGTTCAAATTGGGTGAGTTATAATTTATAAGATAACCTTTTAGGCTATCATATAATGGCAAATTTAAATATCTTAGTCTAACAACTTTTTCATCTGCTGTATTAAAAGATATACTACGCTCATCATGACTTACATCACCAGAAACCTCAAAAAAGATTTCTTCATCATCAAAAATTGTTTTAAACAGATTATCATTTTTATTATAATCTATGCCATAGCAAATATCGCTACTTTTTATTCCTTTCTTATCTTGAACCATTGTATAAAAGTATATATTTTCTTTTTTGCTTTCCATATAATCACCTACCTATTAAATTTAAACCATTTCACAACTGATTTTATATAGTATATAATTTTTTTCTTTTTTTTATACCCATTTATAATTATTTCTTAAAATAAAATTTTTAAACAAAACAAATTATTACTTTTTCTTACATTAATTTTACTTTTACAATTTGTTAATTTTTTGCATTTATTTTAATGATATACTAATTCTGTAAAATTTAAACAACTAAAGGGGATTTATATGAAAAAAACTAATATTTTGATATGTGGACTACTTATTTTTTTAATAAGTTCTATGTTCTCTTACTTTCCTAGCGCAACAGTCCTTGCAACTACACTTGATAAACCCAGTATAGTTGGTAAATCAGCTATAACTATGGATTTAAAAACTGGTGAGATAATTTATGCTAAAGATATTGATACTAAAAGATATCCTGCAAGTATTACAAAATTAATGACTGCATTAATTTTCGCTGAAAATGCTACTAAAGATGCTATTATACCATTTACAGAAAGTGCAAAAATACAACCTGAATATTCACTAAGTGCAAATTATGGACCTATTGCTATTGGTGATTCTCTTAGTGGTGCTGATGTAATGAATGCACTTCTTTTATTCTCAGCTAATGATTCAGCTTATATGGTTGCTGATTATGTTTCTGGTAGTAATTCAGAATTTATAAAACTTATGAACTCTAGAGCTAAAGACCTTGGTTTAAAAAACACAAACTTTGAAAATCCTAATGGACTTCATAATGATAATCATTATACAACTGCTTATGACCTTGCTTTAATGGGTAAAGCTATGCTAGAAAATGAGTGGATAAAAGAAACTATGGCTACTGAAAAAGCTCAAATACAATTTATAAAAAGTCAAAAAAGAATTAACATAGAAAATAGAAATAAACTTCTTGGAAAAGATGGTAATATAGGTGGGAAAACTGGCTTCACAATACCTGCTGGTCGTTGCCTACTTGCTTTTTATCAAGAAGATGGTAGAACACTACTTGGAATTGTTTTAAACTCAGAATATGGTGCAACTGATACTCAGGTTTTTGATGATATGGCTACAATTATAGATTATAGCTTTGGAGCTAAAAAAATTAAATATAAAGAAATCGGTGAGCAAATAGCTGAAGTTGAAGCTAAATATAAAACATTTGGATTCTTTGGAAAAGAGAATACTATAAAAATACCAATTACTATAAATGATGAAATTATGCGTTATGATAATTCTATAAATGCTAAGGATATAAGTGTTTCTGTAAATACAAAAGATTTAAATGCATGGAAAATTGCTGGTGCTGATGACCTAAAAGTTAATTTTAGTGAAAAAGGTAGCCTTCTTGAATTTACTGCAAGTGCTGAAATATCAAACTTTAGTATAATAAAAGAAAATCTTTTCTATTATTTCACTAGAATTGCTAGTGTTATTGCTATAATATCAATTTTTGTATGGTTATTCCTTACTATAAAAAATAAACATAAAAGACGTAGAAGTTTCTTTAGAAAAAGGAAAAATATATTTAAATAATTTTTAATAGAAGGTTTTACCTTCTATTTTTTTGTAACATTTATCTAGTAACTATACTATTATACTTATATATTTAAATTTTCTAATTGACATTAACACTTACCTTTGATAAAATTCATATTAATACATTAGAAAAACTTTGATGGGAAAAAGTAATTTAAGTCTTTTCTTTATAGCGAGTAAGTTACGGTGGAAGTCTTACAAGAAACCTTTTATGAATAACCTCCCTGAGTTTCTAACCGAAAAGGTTAACCCTTAGTAGATTTAGACGGCACTATACCGTTATCTTTAGAAAGTATCGACTTTTCTGTACTTATCAAGCTGGCTTATTTATATAAGCAATTTAGGTGGCACCGCGAATACCTTTCGTCCTAGTAATATTACTAGAACGAGGGGTCTTTTTTATTTTGACGTTAAATTTTTTTATATATTCTATGGAGGTTATACTATGAACACAAACGAACTATTAATTTTACCAAAAGGCTATAAATCATCACTTTCTCTTAAAGATACTGCTGTTGCAATAAAAAGAGTTAAGGACTTTTTTGAAGGTGAATTATCACAGGAGCTTTCTTTAACAAGAGTATCTGCTCCACTATTCGTTTTAAAAAGCACAGGTCTTAATGATGATTTAAATGGTAATGAAAGAGCTGTAAGCTTTGATATGAAGGCTATTAAAGATTCTAAGGTTGATATAGTACATTCACTTGCTAAATGGAAAAGAAGTGCTTTAAAACGATATGGTTTTGAATATAGTGAAGGTTTATATACTGATATGAATGCTATAAGAAGAGATGAGGATCTTGATAATCTTCATTCTATCTATGTTGACCAATGGGACTGGGAAAAAATTATAACTAAAGCTGAGAGAACTACTGAAACTTTAGAAACTATTGTTAAAAAGATATTTAGTGTATTTAAAAGAACTGAAAATTATATTTGTTCTCTATACCCTGAACTTCCAAGACAACTTCCTGAAGATATATTTTTTATAACATCTCAAGAACTTGAAACTATGTTCCCAGAGCTTGATGGAAAAGGTAGAGAAGATGCTATATGTCGTGAAAAAAAGGCAGTTTTCATTAGTAAAATTGGTTATCCTCTACTTTCTGGGCAAAAGCATGATGGAAGAAGTCCTGATTATGATGACTGGAACTTAAATGGTGATATTTTATTCTTCTATCCTTTATTTGATAAAGCTGTTGAATTATCTTCAATGGGAATAAGAGTTGATGAAAAAGCACTTTTAGAGCAATTAACTTTTGCTAACTGTTTAAATAGACAGGACTTCCCTTTCCACAAACAACTATTAGCTGGTGAACTACCTTATACTATTGGTGGTGGAATTGGACAATCTAGAATTTGTATGTACTTCTTACAAAAAGCTCATATAGGTGAAGTTCAATGTTCAATTTGGGATGATGAAATGATAGAAATATGTTCAAAAAACAATATAGATTTACTATAAAAAAGATATGTAAATATGTATTTGCTACTAATTCCCTATTTTTTATTGTAATATAATACATTTTAACTTTTATTTTATTAAACTATTAAGAAATATATGAATTTTTATAAAACTCATATATTTCTTTATTAATGCCTAAAAGCTAGTATTTCATATGAAAGCTAAACCTAATGCTATAACTATACCCTAAATTACTTTAATGAGTAATTTTATTGCCTATTAGCTTGTAGCACTCTCCACTTATACTATACATTTTCTTATAATCATACTAGAATATTAATGGTAACTAATTTTATAAAAAAATTATGTTACATAAATAAAATTTTCGGAGGTTTTTTATGAAGCTTTTAAGAGAAATGTTGCTTGTACTTGCAATATATTTTGTAGGAGATTTCATATCTAAAGGACTTCATTTACCATTACCTGGTAATATCCTTGGAATGATTATTCTTCTAATATTATTATGTACTAAAGTTGTCAAAGTTGAAAATGTTGATAATATATCTACATTTTTACTAGATCACCTTGCTTTTCTATTTATACCAGCAGGAGTTGGAGTTTTAAATGCTATGAATGTTCTTAATGGGAATATTACAAAGCTTTTAATAGTTGTTATAACTTCTACAATGGTAATCATGGCTGTAACAGGTACTATCGTACAAGCTGTTATGAAATTAATGGATAAGAAAAAAAAGAATAACAAGGAGGAAATCTAAATGTATCATATAATGCAAAGTTCTTTATTTAGTATAATGATTTGCCTACTTGCTTTTGAAATAGGTATCTTAATAAACAAAAAAACAAGAATAGCACTATTTAATCCTCTACTTATAGCAATTGCTTTGGTTATAGGATATTTATTAACTTTCAAAATAAGTTATAATCAATTTAATCATGGTGGACAATTTATCACTGATTTACTTCAACCTGCTACGGTTGTTTTAGCAGTACCACTTTATAAACAAATTAATTTACTTAAGAAGCATTTTATTCCTATTATTACTGGAATATTTTGTGGAAGTGGAATCGGAATTATTTACATATTCTTTTTAAGTTATTTCCTAAAACTTAGCCCGCAACTTATTAAATCACTTATGCCTAAATCAATTACTACTCCTATCGGGATGCAAGTATCTCAATCAATGGGTGGAGTTGTACCAGTTACAGTTGTGGCAATTATAGTAACAGGTATAACTGGAGCTATAGTTTATCCATTTATATTAAAAATATTTAAAATCAAACATCCAATTGCAGTTGGTATTTCACTTGGAACTTGTTCACACGCTGTAGGAACTTCTAAAGCTCTTACAATCGGAGATACTGAGGGAGCTATGAGTTCTCTTTCTATCGGTGTTGCTGGTTTATCAGTTGTTGTACTAGCCCCAACTTTATATGCTATTTTATCACATTTAGTTGGACTACATTAATATTTTAACTATCTCTTTTTAGAGATAGTTATTTTTCTGCATAAAAATATATTCTATTTGGCATACTAATCTTTAATAAGCTTTGGAGGTTATGTTATGAAACAAATTAAAAATCTTTGTTTTGCTTTTTTGATAGCTTTAATTATATTTTTAAGCCTTGGAATAGATGCACATGCTATGGAAAATACAATTAAGAATGTTTATACCACATCTAATTTTAATCTAAATGGTGAGCATTTAAACTTTGTAATTAATTCAATCGATAAAAATTCTGATGTTTTAATTCTTGATACATATTTAATTAACTCTCATAAAGATACTATAAAAGAAATTAAGAACTTCAAAATAAAAGCCACTGATACCAATGGTATTACTGTTTTAGATGATACATTTCCTGTTATAGAACTACAAAAAGATTTAGAATCTAAAGATGGAGTGCGTGTAATTTTATACTCTAATTTAGATGGAACTGTTAATTTTGATAAACTTGATACAAGCGATTTAAATTACTCTTTTTCATATGACTATATATAATAATAAAGCTTGTATTTATGGTCTTAAATACAAGCTTTTTATTATATATTTTGATATCCTTTTATAACCTCATACGAATCAGAACTTTCCATAGCTTCACTCATTATAGCAAACCCATCTGCCTCTGATTCTATAATTTCAGATATATTTTTTCTATTAATTCCACCAAGTGCTACAATTTTAGAACTTGTTTTTTTCTTAATTTCACTAATAAATCCTATC